>PHEG01000102.1 GCA_002842835.1 Alphaproteobacteria bacterium HGW-Alphaproteobacteria-2
CTGAGCCCTGGCGGACACGCGGAATTCGGTGTCGAGCGTCACCCGCCCGTCGCGCAGCGCCTCGAAGAGCATGAAGAGCGTCATCAGCTTCGACATCGAAGCCGGCGGCAGCGGCACTTCTGCGTTCTTCGCCATCAGCGCGCTGCCGGTGCGGTGATCATAGACATAGGCCGAGGTCGCCTTCGTCTCGAACGCTGCTAGCGGCGAGGCGGCCAGCGCCAGAAAGGCGATGGGCACGATCGGGAGATGGCGAAACATTATCTTCTCCTCTATGTCCGGAACTAGTCGGTCACGACATAGGCGTCTGCAAAACCCATTTCACGTAACTGTTCCAGAAGCTGGGCGCGCTCGGCCCGGCTGGTGGCGGGACCGACGAGAACGCGCCAGAATGTCTTGCCTCGCGCCGTCTGCTCGCGGATCGTCGGCAGGATGCCGTTCGCGCGCAGCCGCGCGCCTGTAGCCTCGGCATTCTCGAGGACACTGAAGAACCCGATCTGGATGAATGCGTTGTCGGTTCCGGAAATCGCCGGGCGCCGGGGCGGCGCGGCAGCCTGCGTGGTGGGAGCCCGGGCGGCTTCGGCATCCGCGCGGTCGAGCGCGGCGGCCGCGGCGGCAAGAGGTGTCGCGGTAATCGTGGCCTCAGGATCGGATGCAGCGACGGGCGCAGACTGAGGCGCAGCGGACGGAGAACCCGCCGGTGTCGCAACAGCCGATTGCGCGGTGGTTTCCGCCGTAGCTGCGGCCGGGGTTTCGGTCGCAACCTCGGCCACGGGCGCGGGCTCTGGTGCGGGCTCGTCGGCAACCTGCTCGCGGCGCAGGACGGTAACGTTGAGCCGCGCGGGCTGCCCAGCGACGAGGCCGATCGCGTCGGCGGCATCCGATGAGACCTGAAGCCGAGGTCCGGCCCCCTCGCGCTGGCGCCGGAAGAGCGCGCCAATGACGAAGCTGCCGGTAGCCTCGTTGCGGATGATCACGCGTTCCGGGTCCTTCACTTCCGGGTGTGCCACCCAGACCCCTCCGAGCGAGGGACGCCCGTCCCAGAGCCCGTCCTCAGTGACCTGAAAGATCTCGGGCGCCTCGACATCGCGCTCGACGATGCGAACCGAACCGTCGGCACTACGCTGCGCACCCGCTTCGGGCCTCTCGGCGGCGGCCCGAAACGGGTTTTCCACCCCGTCGCATCCCGCCAACGCAAGCGCCGCGAACGCAAGAAGACCGAACCGTGCCGTCTGTCGCGCTGCCATCTCTGCCCCCGGGCGTTGCCCTGCCCGCCGTCCCGTCCTGCCGCCCGGTTCCAGCGTCTACTGCGAGTGTAGCCGCGCCCCGCCGTCATGGAAAGCGCCTGCCCGCCCGCGCGCCCATGCCCGGCGACTGAGCGCCGTCAGCCGACTGCCCCGCCAGCAGCGGCCACGAAAGCTGCCATCAGCGCGGCGTCCTTGCGGCCAGGGGCCATCTCCACACCGGAGGAGACATCAACCTGCCGCGCCCCGGTCCGGCTGAGTGCCGACGCGACATTCTCCGCGGTCAGCCCGCCTGCCAGCATCCAGGGCACGGGCCAGCGTCGCCCGGCGATGAGTCCCCAGTCGAACGCCGCGGCATTGCCTCCGGGCCGGTCCGCCCCGGAGGGCGGCTTGGCATCGACGAGGATCTGGTCGGCGACGCGGGCGTGGATGCCGAGCGCGGCCAGATCGCCGGGCCCGGCGATACCCACCGCCTTCATCACCGGCAGCCCATAGCGCGCCTTCACCGCCGCCACCCGCTCCGGGCTCTCGGCGCCGTGCAGCTGGAGCATGTCGAGCGGCGCCGCGGCTAGGATAGCGTCGAGTTGCTCGTTGTCTGCATCGACGACAAGCCCAACCTTGCAGATGCCGGGCGGCACGTCAGCCGCCAGGCACGCGGCCTCGAACGGGGTCACGGCACGCGGCGAGGGCGGGAAAAAGACGAAGCCGAGATAAGCCGCACCCGCCACAAGCGCACCCGAGACATCCTCGGCACGCCGCAAGCCGCAAATCTTGACGCGGACGGATGACTGCATCGCAGGTTTGTGCCCGATCGCAGCGTGTCACTCAAGCAGGGCGAGTACGTCGTCCTTGTCGCGCCGGGCCGGGGCCTTGAGCGCCTTCACCTCCCGTGCGAGCGTCTCGGCGGCGCGGCGCTGGCGCTCGGCCTCGGCACGAAACCGATGCTCTCGCAGCCATTCCCAGACGAAACCCAGCAGAAGGCCGCCCGCCAGAGCCAGGAAAATGACCAGGAAAAGCGGCAGCGACAGCGACGTGGGGAAGGGCGCGAAGGCCGCCATGCTCTCGGGGAGAAGGTGAAGCATCACCTGCCCGCGATTGGCCAGGGCCAGGATCACCAGCCCCAGCGCAACCAGCGCCAGAAACGCCCAGCGGATATAGCGGATCACGCCAGTCATTCGCTGCCGCCGTTCAGCCTCTCGCGCAACTGCTTGCCGGTCTTGAAGAAGGGCACCGCCTTGGCTTCCACGCTCACCGCGTCGCCGGTACGCGGGTTGCGCCCGATGCGCGCGTCGCGCCGCTTAACGGAAAAGGCGCCAAAGCCACGCAACTCCACGCGGTTGCCCGCTTCCATCGCCCGGATGATCTCCTCGAAGATGGTGTTCACGATGCGCTCTACATCGCGGTGGTAGAGATGCGGATTCTCGTCGGCGATCCGCTGGACAAGTTCAGAACGTATCATCCCTCACTCCCCGGACGGACCCCTGATGTCGCTCTTGGTATTCTTGCAGGCGGTCCGATGTTGCGCGGACTATAGCCGCAAAACGCTCCGGCTGGGAATAGCCGGGGCCGGGCGCGGCGAGGATTTTTCCCTGATTGAAAGGGGTTTTGCGACTTGCGGGCGCCCGCAGGGCCGGTCGTGACAGGCTGCGGGCGGCCGACCGGGCGCGCGCGGGCACACGGCCGCGGAGCGATTCGACCCGGACCAACGGTCAGGGGCGGCCCGAAGGCCGCCCCTGACAATGCCGTTTTCCGCGCCCGCGTCAGCCCTTGTCGGACCCGCCGCGCAGCGCCGCGCCCAGGATGTCGCCCAGGCTCGCGCCCGAGTCGGACGAGCCGAACTGCTCCACGGCCTCCTTCTCCTCGGCGATCTCGCGCGCCTTGATCGACAGACCCAGACGCCGAGTCTTGGCATCGACGTTGGTCACCCTCGCATCCACCTTGTCGCCGACCTGGAAGCGCTCGGGCCGCTGTTCCGCGCGGTCGCGGCTGAGGTCGGAGCGGCGGATGAAGCTCTTCATCCCCTCGTGTTCCACCTCGATGCCGCCGTCCTCGATCTTGGTCACCGTCACGGTGATGACCGAGCCACGCTTCACCCCCTGCACCGCCTCGGCGAAGGGATCGCCCGAAAGCGTCTTGATGGACAGGGAGATGCGCTCGCGCTCCGGCTCAACCTCGGTCACCACGGCGCGTACCATCTCGCCCCGGCGAAAGTTCTGGATCGCTTGCTCGCCGGGCTCGTCCCAGCTCAGATCGCTCAGGTGCACCATGCCGTCGATGTCGTTCTCGAGGCCGATGAACACGCCGAACTCGGTGATGTTCTTGACCTCGCCCTCGACCTCGGAGCCCACCGGATGGGCCTCGGCGAAGGATTCCCAGGGGTTGCGCATGGTCTGCTTCAGCCCGAGGCTGACGCGGCGCTTGGCCTCGTCGATCTCGAGCACCATGACGTCGACCTCCTGGCTGGTGGAGACCACCTTGCCGGGGTGCACGTTCTTCTTGGTCCAGGACATCTCCGAGACATGCACCAGCCCCTCGACACCCGGCTCCAGTTCCACGAACGCGCCGTAGTCGGTGATGTTGGTGACCCGCCCGCGGTGCACGCTGCCCAGCGGATAGGAGCGCGCCACCTTTTCCCAAGGGTCTTCGAGAAGCTGCTTCATGCCGAGGCTGATGCGGTGGGTCTCCTTGTTGACCTTGATCACCTGCACCTTCACCGTCTCGCCGATCCCGAGGATCTCCGAGGGGTGGTTGACGCGCCGCCATGCCATGTCGGTGACATGCAGCAGGCCATCAACCCCGCCCAGATCGACGAAGGCTCCGTATTCGGTGATGTTCTTCACCACGCCGTCCACCACGTCGCCCTCGGTGATCTTGGAAATCACCTCGGCGCGCTGTTCGGCGCGGCTTTCCTCCAGGATGGCGCGGCGCGACACCACGATGTTGCCGCGGCGGCGGTCCATCTTGAGGATCTGGAAGGGTTGCTTGAGCCCCATCAGCGGGCCGGCGTCGCGCACCGGGCGCACATCGACCTGAGAGCCGGGCAGGAAGGCCACGGCACCGCCCAGATCGACGGTGAAGCCGCCCTTGACGCGGCCGAAGATCGCGCCCTCGACGCGAGCATCGTCGGCAAAAGCCTTTTCGAGCTTGTCCCAGGAAGCCTCGCGGCGGGCCTTGTCGCGGCTGATCACCGCCTCGCCCTTGGCGTTCTCGACCCGATCGAGGAAGACCTCGACCTCGTCGCCCACCGAGATGTCCGGGGCCTCGCCGGGATTGGCGAATTCCTTCAGATCGACGCGGCCTTCCATCTTGTAGCCGACGTCGATGATGGCCTGCCCCGCCTCGATGGCGATGACCCGGCCCTTGACGACAGAGCCCTCGTCGGGGGTGTCGATCTCGAGGCTTTCGTTCAGGAGGGCCTCGAACTCCTCCATGGTGGCTTTAGCGCACATGCAGTCAGGTTTCCTTTTCGTCGCTGTCACTGGCCGGGCGGTTGGATCCGCCGGTCTGGGGTGGTCGTTCGGCAAGGCATGACCCAGAGCAACAAGGGCCGGCGTTCACGCCCGGCCCTGCCTCATCCGGTCTTCCACGGCCTTTGCCGCCTGCTCGACGGCCGCCTCTATAGACAAGTCGGTCGTATCCAGCAAGAGCGCATCCTCGGCCGGATTGAGGGGGGCAAGGGCCCGGCGCGCGTCGCGCTCGTCGCGCTGGCGCAGATCGTCAAGCACCTGATCGTAGCTTACCGTGCCGCCACCCGCCACGATCTCCGCATGGCGGCGGCGGGCGCGCACCGAGCAACGCCGCGCGAACTCCCGCCAGAACTGCCACCTTCGAGGCCATCTGCCCCACGTCCGGCGCACGCAGATCGGGGCGGGTGATATGCTCCGGGGCGAGCGTCGCCGCCGCGTCCTCGGGCGTCATGCCGTCGAGCACGCGCGCCGCGACCGCGCGATAGAGCAACCCCGTGTCGAGATGGGCGAAGCCGAAGCGAGCGGCGAGCGCGCGCCCGATGGTGCCCTTGCCGCTCGCCGCGGGGCCGTCGATGGCCACGGTGAAGCTCATTTGCATGCCTCCTGCGATGACGCCGGGCATGGCGAGTGGAGCGCCGCTCTCATCCGCCCACCTGCGTTGTCAGCAGCGCATCCATCCCGTCCGCCTGCGGCAGCCCGTCGGCGATCTCGTAATAGGCGCCCTTGTCGGCGCAGAAGATGTGCCCCGCCAACCGCACCCCCGGGTCACCGTCGAGCGTGCCGGCGAAGATCGACAGGTGGCTGCCCGGCCCGTCCCAGAAGAGGTTCGAACCGCAGATCCCGCAGAAGCCCCGCCGGGCAAGTTCCGACGAGGCATACCAGGTCACATCCCCCTCCACGGCGACGCTCTCGCGCGGCGCCGAGGTGGCGGCCACATGATGCCCGCTCGTCTTGCGGCATTGCGTGCAGTGGCAGGCAATCACCGGGCGCAGCCGACCCGTTACCCGATAGTGCACTGCACCACAGAGGCAGCTTCCCGTCGCCGTCATGCCTCCTCCCTCAGATCGGCGCCGAGCCCGCGCATCAGCCCGGCGAATCCCGGGAAGCTTGTCGCAATCGGGGCTGCGTCGTCCACCCATACCGGGCGTCGCGCCGCCAGGCCCAGCACCAGGAAACTCATGGCGATGCGGTGATCGAGCCGCGCCGCCACCGTCGCCCCGCCGGGCACGCCGCCCGGGCCCATCCCG
>PHEG01000103.1 GCA_002842835.1 Alphaproteobacteria bacterium HGW-Alphaproteobacteria-2
TGCGCCGTTCTTCTGCACGATGCCCACGAGCCCGGCGCCGACGGTGCCAAGCCCGGCGATGCCGAGGCGCAGGGGGGTGGTCATCTCGCCGGGCTCCGTGGCTCTGGTCTGGTCGCGGGGGTGTTAGCGCCTTGCCGGAACGGGCGCAACCGGGGCGCCTACTGCGTGTCGGTCGGCTCCGCGGCGGCGGCGCGCGCGCGCACCGCATCGAAACGCGCCTGATCGGCCGCCGAAATCACCGGACCCCGCAGCGCAGCGCCGCGCTGACGCAGCCGGGCCCCATCCTCGGCCACCGCCGCGGACGCCGCGGCGATGGGCTCTGCTGCCTGCGGCTCGGGCAGGCGGTTCTCGAGCGGAATCAGCGGAGGCGAAGCGGGGGCCGCGCCTGCGGCGCTGGCAAAGCTCACGCCGGGACGCGGGTCGGGCGTCTCGCAGGCAGCAAGCGCCACAGCCGAACAAATGGCAAAAGGCAGAAGGCGCATTGGCGGCATCTCCCGGGTCCGGCGTGAGCCTAGTCGAGCGCGGCGCGGCGGGCAAGCGGCGGTGGCCATTGAACGGGCGTTCAGTTAACCTGCTCCGGCAGGAGGGCAGCATGGCACGGCGCAGCGGATCGCAGGGCGACTACACCCCCGACAAGCAGACCCTGCTCTTCGAACTGATGCGCGGGCATCTCGAGCACCTGCTGGAGGTCTGGGCAGCGGAGGACGACGCGGCGCTTCCAGCGGCCGAGCGGCTGCGCCGTTTCGCGAGCTTCCACGTCGGCTATCACCTCGACCGGCCGGATCTGGTGTTCATCGCCTACATGGAACTGCGCAACCTGGAACCCGAGAATTTTGCCAGCATCGAAGCGCTGCGGCGGCGCTACGAGGATGCGCTCGAGGCGATCCTGCGCGCGGGGCAGGTGCAGGGTGCCTTTGTCGTGCCCGATACGCGGCTCGCGGCCATGGCGCTCATCGCGCTGCTTACGGGTGTGACGACGTGGTACCGCGAGGGCGGTCGGCTGGGACGGGCGCAAGTGGCCGGGATCTATGCCGACATGGCACTGAAGGCGATGGGCGCAGGCGGCGGAGGGCTGCATGCACCCACCGGCCCCGCCCGGCACAACGATGAAGGACCCGGCACACGCCGGGGATAAGGCGCGGAGAGGCCCTTTCCCTTCGCTGCGGAAATCGTCTAGAAGCCGCACGATTGTCACACCCGGATCAGGAGACGGACATGGGTTATCGGGTCGCCGTCGCGGGGGCCACCGGCAACGTGGGCCGCGAGATGCTGAACATTCTGGCCGAACGCCAGTTCCCCGCCGACGAGGTGGTGGCGCTTGCTTCGCGCCGGTCCCTGGGGACCGAGGTCAGCTACGGCGACAGGACGCTCAAGACGAAGGATCTGGATGCATTCGATTTCACGGGCTGGGACATCGCGCTCTTCGCCATCGGATCGGAGGCGACCAAGACCTATGCACCCAAGGCAGCGGCGGCGGGCTGCGTGGTGATCGACAACTCCTCGCTCTATCGCTACGACCCCCGGGTGCCGTTGATCGTGCCTGAGGTGAACGCGGATGCCATCGAGGGCTACCGCGAGAAGATGATCATCGCCAACCCCAACTGCTCGACTGCACAGATGGTGGTGGCGCTGAAGCCATTGCACGACCGCGCGCGCATCCGCCGTGTTGTGGTGGCCACCTACCAGTCGGTCTCGGGCGCGGGCAAGGACGCGATGGACGAGCTCTGGAACCAGACAAAGGGCAAGTACGTGCCCGGCCAGGAGGTCGCGCCGAAGAAGTTCTCCAAGCAGATCGCCTTCAACGTCATTCCCCATATCGACGTCTTCATGGAGGACGGCTCGACCAAGGAGGAATGGAAAATGGTGGCCGAGACCAAGAAGATCGTCGATCCGGCGATCAAGGTGACGGCGACCTGCGTACGGGTGCCGGTGTTCGTCGGCCATTCCGAGGCGGTCAACATCGAGTTCGAGGAGCATCTCGACGAGGACGAGGCGCGCGAGATCCTGCGCGAGGCGCCCGGCGTGATGGTGATCGACAAGCGCGAGCCGGGCGGCTATGTCACCCCGGTCGAATGCGTAGGCGATTATGCCACCTTCGTGAGCCGCATCCGCCAGGACAGCACGATCGACAACGGGCTCAACCTCTGGATCGTGTCCGACAACCTGCGCAAGGGCGCCGCGCTCAATGCGGTGCAGATCGCAGAGACGCTGATCAACCGGGTTCTCTCCAAGCGCTGAAGGGGTTTCGGCGATGGCGGCGCGCGAGCTGTTCGGCCCACACGCGGGGTATTCCCCGCGTGACACAATCTTGGCGCTCATGTGATTTGTTGTTTCGCAAACAGGCCCGATTTCGGGGGTATGCTGTTAATCACGAGGCATGAGGAGCGAACGGTCCGATGTCCATGATGGGAAGAACCCCGCCCGAACCCGGCCATGCCGTGCCGGTCTTCTGGCAGACCGCCGCCCCCGGCGGCAGGCTCGATTGCGAGACCGCGGCGCTGCTGCGCGCCTGCGTGCTCAGGGCCTTCGATGTGGCGGAAAGCTGGGCCGCGCTGATCCGGCAACTGGAGGTCAAGGGCCTGCGGCTGGCGTTCCGCGACGGGCGGCTGATGCTGCTGCACGCGGGCAGCGGCGCCGCGCTGTGCACCGACGGATTTCTGGGCCAGCGCCTGCCCGACCTGGTGGCTCGCCTGGGGCGGCCCACGGTACGGATGAGCCACGCCGCCAGCTCCTCGGGCGAGATCCGCCACTGATCGCCCGGA
Source organism: Alphaproteobacteria bacterium HGW-Alphaproteobacteria-2 (assembly GCA_002842835.1). Taxonomy (GTDB): domain Bacteria; phylum Pseudomonadota; class Alphaproteobacteria; order Rhodobacterales; family Rhodobacteraceae; genus PHEG01. The sequence continues at coordinate 2,763 of PHEG01000103.1, forward strand.
CAGGGTGCCTTGCGGCTCAGAACCGCTCGGCGCGCAAGACCGCGCAATCGGTGACGCAAACAACGCCGATGTGCCGACCGAGCACAGCCAGCGCGGCCTCGAGCAAACCCTCGAGCCTCTCTGTCCGCAGGATGCAGATCACTGCCACCATCCCCCCAGCGGGCGACACCTGCCCCTCGCGCGACCATTGTCCTGATCGCCCCGAGCCGCCAAGCACCGGAAGCACCGTGTAACCCGTTACACCAGATGCGGCGAGCGCTTCCTCCAACCGCCCGCGCATCGGTTGCTCGATGATGATCTCGACCCGTTTTGCCTGATGCGTCTGCATCGACCTAGCCTCCGGCAATTGCACCCGCGAGGGCGATGTAGAGGGGGATACCGAGCGTGAGATTGAACGGAAACGTTACCCCCAGGGACAGTGTGAGGTAAACGGAGGGGTTCGCCTCGGGTAGCGCGACACGCATCGCGGCCGGAACAGCGATATAGGAAGCCGACGCGGCAAGCGTCGCCAGCAGCGCGACCCCGCCCTCCGACAACCCCAGTGCGAAACCCGCCGCCAGACCGGCCGCGCCGCCGACAAGCGGCATGAGCACCCCGAAGACAAACAGCCCCGTGCCAAGAACACCGCCGCTCTGGCGCAGACCGCGGCCCGCGACCAGCCCCATGTCGAGCAGGAAAAGGCAGAGAACGCCCTTGAACGGTGCGCTGATGAAGCTGTCGATCTCGGCCAGCCCGGGCTCACCGGTCGCCCAGCCGATCAGGAAGGCGCCCACCAGTAGCACGATCGACCCGTTGAACAGGATCTCGCGCCACAGCCCCGGCACCATGCCCGCCGCGCCACCATGGCGCGCCGCCAACCAGAGTGCGCTGAGGATCGCGGGCGCCTCCATCGCCGCAGCGACGGCCACCATGTATCCCTCTGCCGCGATGCCAACCGAGGTCAGGACGGAGGTTGCGGCAACGAAGGTGACGATGGATATGGAGCCGTAATGCGCCGCTGTCGCCGCGGCATCGAGGACCGAAAGGCGGCTCATCGCCCGCAGGAGCGCGAACGCCACGAGTGGTAGCAGCGCCGAAAGCACAACGCCCGCCAGCAGCGCCAGCGCCAAACGGGTGTCGATGCCATGTGCGCTCACCGCCACGCCCCCCTTGAAGCCGATGGCGAAGAGCAGATAGATCGACATCGCCTTCGCGACCGCCTCGGGAATTGTGAGGTCGGATCGTGCCCAGGCCGCGGCTAGCCCCAATGCGAAGGAAAGTATGATGGGCGAGATCAGGTTCTGCCCTGCCAGTTCCAGCATTCCGTCCATGCCCGCGCTCGCCGCTTCGATCCGATAAGGTTCGGCATCACTCTTCGAATTTGCTCAGACCTGTTCGAATGAAAGGCCTTCGGGGAAATAACAGTACAGCTGCCCCTCTCCCACATCGTGCCACAGGCCATGCAGCGTGAGTGTCTGCGCCTCGACGCGCTCGCGCACGAAGGGGAAGGTCATCAGGTTCTCGAGCGAGACCAGCACCGCGCGCTGTTCGAGCGCGAGCGCCCTTTCGGCCTCGGACGTGATGTCGGCGACTCCGGCGTGGGCCGGGCGCAGGATGTCCATCCAGCGGCCGATGAAGCTGCCGGGCTCGTCGAGTTCGGGCGCGCGGCCCTCGCACATGGCCATGCAGCCCGCCACGCCGCCGCAACTCGAATGGCCCAGCACGATCAGATGCGCGACCTTCAGCACCCGCACGGCGTATTCCACAGCCGCCGAGGTGCCGTGGTGGTCCCCGTCCGGGGCATAGGGCGGCACCAGATTGGCGATGTTGCGGTGGATGAAGAACTCGCCCGTGTCTGCACCGAAGATCGAGGTGACATGCACGCGCGAGTCGCAGCACGATACGACCATCGCGCGCGGGTGCTGGCCCTGTTCGGCGAGTTGCAGATACCAGGCGCGGTTTTCCGAATAGGTGGTGGCGCGCCAGCCCTGGTAGCGCTGCACCAGATATTTCGGCAGGGGGCGGGCGTGCTCCATGCGTCTCCCTCGCTGTTTGAATTTCCATACCCCCTCCGGCTCGCGGGATCGAGAGGAAAGCCGGGCGCACCCTTGCGGCATCCGCGCGATGGGCTAGGCTGGCGTCAGACACGAAAGAGAGACAGATGCCCCCCCGTTTTGCCGACGCTGATGCCCCGGCCCTGACGCTCCGCGTCCTGCGGCCCGAGACACTGCCGGACTGGCGGGCCAAGGCGCCGCCCGCGCATGCCGCCTGGGCCGCGGCTACGGACTTCGCTGCGCGAGCGGGAGAGCTTTGCCTGCTGCCGGGGCCGGAGGGGCGGCCTGATGGCGCGCTCTTCGGGCTCGGACCGGCGGCGGAGGCGGGACGCCACCGTTTCGCGCTGGCCCGCGCCGCCGCGTCGCTGCCCGCGGGCAGCGTGTGGCGGGTCGCCGGGCTGGAGGCCGTCGATGAAGCGGACGCCGCGCTCGGCTGGCTTCTTGCCGCCTATCGCTTCGATCGTTACCGCACCCCGGGGAGGATGGCGACATCGGCGCGGCTGGTCGCGCCAGCAGGAGTCGATGCGACGCGGATCGAGACCATCGCCGAGGCCGAGTTCCTCACCCGCGACCTGATCAACACGCCCGCCTGCGACATGGGGCCCGCGGCGCTGGAGGCGGCCTTCCGCGATCTGGCC
>PHEG01000615.1 GCA_002842835.1 Alphaproteobacteria bacterium HGW-Alphaproteobacteria-2
AGCACGCTGGTCTCGGCCTGATCCTTGGTGACGTAGGTGATGTCATCGAGGATCAGCAGGTGGAACTTGTCGAGTTTCGCGATGGCGGCCTCAAGGACGAGATCGCGGCGCGCCTGCTGAAGCTTCTGGACCAGATCGGTGGTGCGGCTGAAGAGGACACGGTAGCCTTTCTCGACAAGGGCGAGCCCGATGGCGGATCCGAGATGCGACTTGCCCACGCCTGGTGGGCCAAACAACAGGATGTTGCTGCCCTTTCCGATCCAGCTGTCGCCGGCGGTAATGGCACTGACATGGGCCTTGGACAGCATGGGAACGGCGGCGAAGTCGAACGTCTCGAGCGTCTTGCCGGGCAACAGGCGTGCCTGTGCGAGATGTCGTTCGATACGGCGGCGATCGCGTTCGGCCAGTTCATGCTCTACCAGAGTGGCCAGCAGGCGGGCGGCAGGCCAGCCCTCCTTGTCGGCCTGTTCAGTAAAGCGCGGCCAGAGCGCCTTGATGGCAGGCAGGCGCAATTCGTTCAGGGCGAGGGTGAGACGGGCGGTATCGGTCTGGGACGATGTCATGCTGCCACCTCCTCAGCGGACGCCGCACTGCTGACCAGCTGATCATAGGATGAAAGGTCGGCCATCTTCACCTCGACCTGGGGGAGTGCCTCGTCTGACGGGGCAAAGAGCGCGCGCAGGACCGCCATGTCAGGCGGACGGTTCTGGCGAAGATCTTCCTCGATCTGCGCGGCCAATTCGGCCTCGCACCCCCGGTCGTGAGCCAGCGCCAGAAGATCGACGGTCATGCGGCAAGCTGCCTTCTCACCGGTCTGCTCCAGAAGGACTGCGAACATGTCGCCGAACGCCCGGCGCGGAAACAGCTGATCCCGGTAGACCAGCCCCATCAGCGCCAGGGTGCTGCCCCCCAGAAACAACTCCAGCCGATTGTCATAGAGCCGAACCCGCAGTTGATGCCCGATCAGCCGGGATGGCACGGTGTAGAACACCTTGCGCAAGGTGAAGCCGCCCGAGGAGGTGACGCGCAGCGTGACCTCTTCGTAATCCGTGGTGCGCCGGGCCGGCAAAGGCCCGAGACTGGCGCGTTCCATGTCGATGCGTTTTGCATTGCGGGCGTTGATCCGGCCCACGATCTCATCGATGAAGCGGCGGTAGGCGATCAGATCCTCGAAGTCGCGCGAACCGCGCATGACCAGCGCGTCCTCGATGGCGCGCTTCAGATGGCCATTGGGGCTCTCAATGGAGCCGTTCTCGTGCGCAATGCCCTTGTTGTTGCGCGTTGGCGTCATGCCATAATGGCCGCACAGGGCATCGAACCGGTCGGTGATATCCTGTTGGGCGGATTTGTCCAAGTTCTTGAACCGGAAGTGATACAGTCGATGATCCAACGGTTCACCGGCCACGGTCACCCCCAGTTTGCCCATGGCGGTGAAATCCGACAGGCCCATCTTGCCCGGCGTGTGGACCTGCCGGAAGATCACCTCCTGTTCGGGGCCATGCTCGGCCTTCCAGGCACGCATCCGCCGCTCCAGCGTGCGCCGGATGCCCGTGCCCAGATCGGGATGCCGACGCAGAAGCTCTTCGTAAACTGCGACAGGCCGGATCCCCGGTGACGATCGTAGCAGTGGCACCACCTCCGTGTCGAAAATATCCGCAAGCGGATCCGGGCGGCGCCGGCTGCGCGGTGTTTTCTTTTGCGATGGTAGAGTTGGGTCGGCTTGCAGCCGATACCCCGTTGCCTGACTGATCCCCGCCTTGGCGGCGGCCACGCGTGTTGAGTGGGTCTGTCTGAGCGTCATGAAGAGCCTCATCTGTTGGTCGGTGACATGACGGCCCGGCATGAACGATCTCCTTACGCAGAAAACCGTTTGCTATCCGAACCGATCACGACCGTCAGACCCGC
>PHEG01000104.1 GCA_002842835.1 Alphaproteobacteria bacterium HGW-Alphaproteobacteria-2
GATCTGGCTGGGGGGCAGCCGTTTGACGGCGTCGAAATAGGCCTCGCAGATCTGGAAATAATCCTTCACCGCCTGCCGGAACGGCCCGAGCGACAGATGAATCTCACCCGCCACCGCACCGTCGCCAGTGCGGATGTCGAAGACGAGGCGGCGCTCGCGGATGGCGAGGCTCAGCCGGTAGGGGCCGGGCGGCACGTCGCGCCCGTCGCGGGCGGGCAGGGCGAAGGAGTTGTCCTCCAGCAGGTCGAAGATGGCGACCTTGCGCTCCTGCTCGATCTCGGGCGTGGGCGCGGGAAGGCCGGTGTCGTCGATCTCGATATGGCAGATGCGGTTGGTCATGGCCTGCCCCCGTTCACCCGGTCGAGCCGTGCCCGCACGCTCAGCCCGTGCGCCTCCAGCCCCTCGGCCCGCGCAAGCCGCTCGGCCGCCGGGCCGATGGCGGCGAGTGCGCCGGGCGTCATGCGCGCCAGCGTCGTGCGTTTCATGAAGTCGAGCACCGAGAGGCCGGAGGAGAAGCGCGCCGAGCGCGAGGTGGGCAGCACGTGGTTGGGGCCGCCCACATAGTCGCCGATCGCCTCTGAAGCTCCAGATGCTCGGGCGCGATCCGGTCGGAGAGTTCGGCGGCTTCGGCCAGATCGCGCGTGACGATCACCGCGCCATGCGCGCGCCACGCGGCCCCGGCGATGGCGCGGCGCTCCAGCGTCTCCAGCCGCTTCTCCACCGCTGCGGCCACCGCCTGCCCGAAAGCCGCGTCGGGCGTGATCAGGATCGCCTGCGCGCTCTCGTCATGCTCGGCCTGGCTGAGGAGATCCAGCGCCACCCAGTCCGGGTCGTTGTCGGCGTCGGCGATCACCAGCACCTCGGACGGGCCAGCGATCATGTCGATGCCCACCTGGCCGAAGACCTGACGCTTGGCCTCGGCCACGAAGGCGTTGCCGGGGCCGGTGATCTTGTCCACCGGGGCGATGGTCTCGGTGCCGTAGGCCATGGCTACCACCGCCTGCGCGCCGCCGATGCGATAGATTGTTCCGACCCCCGCAATCTGTGCGGCGAGCAGCACCAGCGGGTTGGCCCGCCCGCCGGGCGTGGGGGCGCATATCACCAGCCGCCCCACCCCGGCCACGCGCGCGGGAATGGCGTTCATCAGCACCGAGGACGGGTAGGAGGCGAGGCCGCCCGGCACATAGAGCCCGGCGGCGTCCACCGGCGTCCAGCGCCAGCCCAGCGTGGCGCCCGCCTTGTCCGTCCAGCCTGCATCCTGCGGCACCTGCCGCTCGTGATAGGCGCGGATGCGCGCCGCCGCCTCTTCCAGCGCGGCGCGGTCTTCGGGGGCCACCTTCGCCACCTCGGCGGCGATTTCCTCGGGCGTGAAGGCCAGCGTTTCGGGCGTCAGTTCCAGCCGGTCGAAGCGCGCCGTCAGCTCGATCAGCGCCGCATCGCCGCGGGCGCGCACATCGGCGATGATGCCAGCCACCGCCGCGCCCACATCCGCAGCGGCCTCGCGCCCGGCAGCCAGGAAGGCGGCAAAGCGCGATTCGAAACCGGGTTCGGATGTGTCGAGGACATGCGGCATGGGCGGAACCTTTCGAATCCCTTCCCTAGACCATGCCTCGCCCGAATGGAATCGCCTCAACCCCGCAGGAGACGCCACAAAAAGAAGCCGCCGCAACCCCGGGGGCGCGGCGGCAGTCTGGTCTTGCGGCCCCTCGGGGCCGGGCACGCGGGGACAGCGCGCGGCAGACCGGCAGGAAAGGGTCAGCCCAGGGCAGGCAGGTGCAGTGCGAGCAGCGCCAGGGCAAAGATCGCAGCGCAGCCGAAGCCATCTGCCAGAAGCACGCGGGTGCGATGGTTATGCAGTGCGGTGCGGAACGACTCGGTCATGGCTTCCTCCGTGTGTTCTTGTATTGTTCACACGGATCGGCGAGCAAGTAAAGAACTTTAATAGAACATTGGGGGAATATTCTGGAACATGGCGCAGGCGCTCAGAAATCCACCGTCACCCCGGGCAGGGCCAGTGCCTGCATCAGCCCACGCAGCTCCTGCCGCGCGGCGATGTTCGAGAGGCTGAGCGCGCCGCCGCCGCCCGCCTCGCCGAGATCGAGCAGTGTCAGCCCCTGCGGGAACAACTCGCGGAATACCACGCGCTCGCCAAAGCCCGGGATGAGGCGAAAACCGATGCGCCGCGACAGATCCTTCAGCGCGCCGCCCAGCTTGCGCTTGTTGATCATGTTCTGCACGCCGAGCCGGTTGCGCAGCACGATCCAGTCCATCGCGGGCAGGTCCGCGCCCGCGCGCCATTGCCGCGCCTTCCAGACCATCTCGGAATAGATCGAGGGGCCCGTCACCTTGCCGGTCTCGGGGTCGATGCGCGCCAGCAGGTCGAAATCGACGAAACTATCGTTCATCGGTGTGATCAGCGTGTCGGCAAGCGAATGGGCAAACTGGCTCTGGCGGGTGTGCGCGCCGGGACAGTCGATGACCACGAAATCCACCTCCGGCTCCAGCGCCTGCACGGCGGCGCTCACCTGCGCGTCGGCGGTGGCGTCGTCGATGGGGGTCTCTGAAACGGGCAGGCTGCCAAGCTGCGGCGTGGGCAGCGTGCGGCCGTGGCGTTCGGCATGGGCGAGGCGGTTCTCGATGTAACGTGCGAAGCTCCGCTGGCGCGTGTCGAGATCGAGCGCCGCAACGCGGTGGCCCATGCGCGCCAGCGCGGTGGCGACATGCATCGCCGTGGTGGATTTGCCCGATCCACCCTTCTCGTTGCCGACCACTATGTAGTGCGCCATATCGCCTCCATGCCCGCGAACGCGAAAGCGCGCCCGGTGCGGGCGCGCTTGTCTATAGGCGGGCAATGCGGCCCGGGAAGGGCCGGTCTGTGGTCAGAAACCGAAACCTTCGTACTTTTTCTTGAACTTCGACACACGCCCGCCAGAGTCCATCAGCCGCACGCCACCGCCGGTCCAGGCGGGGTGCACCGACGGGTCGATGTCGAGCGTCATGGTGTCGCCCGGCTTGCCCCAGGTGGAGCGCATCTTCACCATCTTGCCATCGACGAGCTTTACGTCGATGTCGTGGTAGTCGGGATGGATGTCCTTCTTCATCGTCCGCGCTCCTTACGCCTCGGCCCCGGCATCGCCCTTGGCCTTGTAATTCGTCTGTTCGGCGATCCGGGCCGATTTGCCGCGGCGTGCGCGCAGGTAGTAGAGCTTCGCACGGCGCACCTGGCCGCGGCGCACCACGGTGATCGAGTCGATGTTCGTCGAATGGAGCGGGAACACCCGTTCCACACCCTCGCCGAAGGATATCTTGCGCACCGTGAAGCTGCCGGCGATGCCGCGGCCGTGCTTGCGGCTGATGCAGACGCCCTCGAAATTCTGCACGCGCGAGCGCGTGCCCTCGGTCACCTTGTAGCCCACGCGGATCGTGTCGCCCGGCTTGAAGTCGGGGATGTCCTTGGCCAGCGCGGCGACCTGTTCGGCCTCGATCTGTTCGATCAGGTTCATGATCGTCGTCCTTTGCTGCTCGCGGTGGTCCCGCGAAGGTCTCTCGCCCTCAGAGCTCTGTGTCTCCGTCCAGGTCCATGCCGTGAGTGCCACGGTATGCCCGCCAGAGGTCAGGGCGGCGTTGCTTCGTCAGGGCCTCTGCCTGCGCGCGCTGCCATGCGGCAATGCGGGCGTGATGTCCCGAAAGGAGAATCTCGGGTATCGTGCGCCCTTCCCAGACGGTCGGCCGTGTGTACTGCGGGTGCTCCAGGAGCCCGTGCGCGAAGCTCTCTTCGACGACGGACGCCTGATTCCCGAGCACGCGGGGTATAAGCCTGACTGTCGCGTCGATCAAGGCCATCGCTGCTATCTCTCCGCCCGAGAGGACAAAATCGCCCAGAGATACCTCCTCGACCGCGAAATGCTCGAGCACGCGCTCGTCCACCCCCTCGAATCGCCCAGCCAGCAGGGTCAGCCCCGCGCCGCGGCTCCAGCCCTGCGCCATGGCTTGCGTAAAGGGCCGCCCGCGCGGCGAGAGATAAATGACCGGCCACCGCGCGTGCTCCTGCGGCGCGCCCTCGGCGGCAGCCTCCAGCGCCGGGCCAACCACATCGGCGCGCAACACCATGCCCGCGCCACCGCCTGCGGGCGTGTCGTCCACGTTGCGGTGGCGCCCGATGCCGAAGCGGCGCAAATCTACCGTCTCGAGCCGCCAGAGCCCGTCGGCCAGCGCCTTGCCGGTAAGCGACAGGCCCAGCACGCCGGGGAAGGCCTCGGGGAAGAGGGTAACGACGCGCGCCGTCCAGGGCGCGGGGGAGGTGGCCTGATCCATCCTGCTTCTATGCCATGCCCGCGCGCGAAACGAGAGCCGCCTTCGCCGCCTTTGCGTCATCCGCGTTCGGTGCGCATCGGTTGATCTCCAGCATCTCGGCCAGCACCGCCGCAGGCAGGCGGGTGTTGGCGCGCGGCTGCGGAATGATCCGCGCCCGGCGTTCCGGGGCAAGGCGCATGAGATCGAGCAGCGGTGTCACCGGGCCGAGCGCGGTGTCGGCGGTGTCCTCGATCCAGGCGGTTTCCACAGGGTGGGGCGCGACGGCCGCGCGGATACGGTCCGCCGTGCCGGGCAGGTCCGCTGCCGGGGCGAGGCGGGCGCGGAAGGCCTCGAAGTCGAGCGTCATGCGCGAGGATTTCACGTGTTCCGCCCATGCGCTCTCCAGCCAGTCCGAGGGTCGGCGCAGGGTGAACAGGAAGGCGAGATCGAGCACGTCGCCGAAGCGGCGCTCCAGCACATCGGCCATGCGGCGCATCAGCACCGGCGCGGCGGCATAATCGGCGATGTCGCCGCGCCCCGGCAGGTGGCCGCAAAGTTCCTCGGAGGCGATCAACAGCCCGCGGTTCCCGATGTCCAGGTCGTCGAGGTACTCGTCGAAGCGGGCTGTGAACTCGATCAGAGACAGATCGTCCCGCAAGGTCGAGAAGGCGCGCGCGGCATGCAGCACCGGCTTCAGCCGCCAGCGCAGCCCCAGCGCCATCACCGGCCAGAGCACCGGACCATTGGCGTGCAGCGTCTGCTGCGCCGTGGTCGTACCGGTTTTGTGGAAACCGGCATGGATCACCACGCGTTGCCGCCCGTCCATGACCGCTACTCCGGAAACAGGCCGTCGGGCGGGTCGGCCACCAGGCGGCCCGCGGCGATATCCACCACCGGCACGGCCTCGCGCGTGAAGGGCAGCAGCACCGTGTCGCGCAGGCTAGGCCCGCCGATCTCGAGCAGGTCGCCCGCGCCATGGTCGAGCACTGCGCGCACGGTGCCGATCTCGCTGCCGCCGGTATCGAATACCGTGAGCCCGATCAGATCGGCATGATAGAACTCGTCCTCGGCGAGCGGCGGCAACACTGCGCGATCTGCGTGGAGCCGCGTGCCGCGCAGCGCCTCT
>PHEG01000105.1 GCA_002842835.1 Alphaproteobacteria bacterium HGW-Alphaproteobacteria-2
CCTCTATACCCTGCGCCCGGTCGAACTGGCCGGACCGGGCTTCGCCTTCGATGCCGCCTACGATCCGCTGATCGACAAGGTGCTGATCATCGAGGCGGCGGCCGACCTGATGGCGCCCGGCAAGAAGGGGTATCCCCGCGTGGTGCGCACGCTGCGGTCGCGGGATCTCGGCGGTGACGCGCTCCAGCATTTCGGCAGCACGCCGGTCTCGTTCGGCGGCGCCTGGCGGCTGGGCGAACTCGTGTTCCGGATCCTGTTCAAGGGCGACGGCAAGCGCCAGCCGCAGGTCACGGTCAAGCTGCGCCCCCCGGGCGTCGTGCAGTTCCGCCGCACCCATCATGAGGCGCGGGTGATGAAGCTGATCGAACGGAACGGGCTTATGAATGACCGAGACGATTTTGAGGTTGTTGACGCGGCTGAGTGAGGCTGGCGACGACGCGATCCTGCCCGGCGAGCTTGCCGCTCCGTTCCTCGGTCCGGGCTTCGACCGGCTGCTGGCGAAACGTGTCCTCGTCGAACAGGCGCCGCTTGCCGATTGGGACGTCTGCGATGCCTGCGAATGCGGACTCCCCTGTCGGCCGATCCGGAAAGCGGGCGATGGATATCGGGCCGAGTGCCCGCTCGACCGCCGGCAGGACATCGATCTCACCAAGGACGATTTGCGCTTATTTCGCATCGGCGCTGACGCGCTGGCATCCGTGATCGGCACGGCGGCGGGATTCCGGGCGGCCCCGAAGCTGGCGGCGGAGAAGGTCTGGCGGCTCGGCGACACGCCATCGGGTCGGGCAGTGTTTCTTGCGCTTGAGCCTGCAGCCCTGACCGGCGACGGCATCATCGCATCGTTGCGCCAGGCGGCGCAGGGCTCGGACATCACGATCCTAGCACCGCAGTTGCCAGCCGAGGCTGCGCGGCGACATCACGATGCGGGCTTCCACGTGATCGAAACGCTCGCGGTGCTGATGCCTGCCTCGGATGTCCTCGGCGCCGCAATCGATGTGGCTGCTCTGTCGCCGGTCCCAATGGCGCCCGTGCTTCACGTTCGGAGAGCGACGGCCGAGGTTCATTGGGGCGGTCGCTCCGTCATTCTGTCGCGTCAGGTTTTCCCCGTGTTCGAGCGCCTGCTCGAGAAGGCGCTGTCGCGCGATCAGGTCGCCTCCGGATCCCATGTCGAAGGCACGACGGCGCGCGAGGCAAAGGATCTGATCCGCGAGTTGCGCGACGCGTTCAAGGCTGCTGGGTTCACCGATGCCGAGAGCAAGGCCCTGATTGTGACCGTGCGCAACCGGGGCTATCGGCTCGGCGTCCCGGCGACCGGGATCGTCGTCGACGGCTGAGCTGCCGCCCACCAAACCCCCACCTTATTCCCACCCCGTTCCCACCTGCGCGCCGACCGCATCCGGCACCTTGGGTTCATCAGAAACGATGACCGAGGCGCACAGCGATGCAGATCGAACTTTCCCCCGACGACATTGAAACCATCATCCACGAGGCCGATGCGGCGGCACAACGGCTCCGCCGCAAGCTGTGCCTGCCGCTCTGCGAGCGCGAGGATCTGGGCCAGGACCTCCTGGTGGATCTGCTGCGCCGCTTGCCCGCCTACGACTGGGTCGCTGCTCTCGCTCGAGGTGCCGCTGGCCGGAACCCGCGAGCCGGTCGGCGACACGCTGACCGAGGACGACGGGCTTGCCGCCTGGCACGGCCAGACCTGCTGTGCCGCCGCTGTCACCGAACTTTGCCACGCCATGGAAACCGCCCTCGCGCGGCTCCCGGCCGAGGATCGCCGCTTCTGCGCGGCGCTGGCCCATCGCCCCGTGACCGCGCTCGCGGCCGAGGGTTTCGGCAGCCGGTCCGCGCTCTACCGCCGCCTCGCCGATCTCCGTCACGTCCTCACCGCCCACGGTCTCGGTCCCGCCTGGGACGATCTCGCGGCGGCCTGAGTAGAGGTCACGGTTCGCGCCAGCCGACCGCTTTCCGAGATCGAGTTCTGCGCTTGGGTGGCGCAGGCCGTGCCGGGCGACCGGCTGGAGTACCATCGCGGCTTTCTGGTTCTAGACATCTTCCCGATGTTCTCGAGCCTGTCGGACGGCGCGCGCGCCGAGTTGAGCAGGCTTGGATCGCGGGCCTTCTGGGCCGCTGAACTGGGTCTCGTGCATCTCGTGCAGGAGCGCTTGGGTCCCGACCAGTTCGCCTACATCGCCGTCGCCCGGCCCAAACCCAAAGCCGCCGCCGTCTCGCTGTCCGAGCTGCTGCTCGCTGAGCGGGAGGCCGCGTGATGACCGCCTTCCAATCCCTTTTTGCCGATCATGGAGACCCTTTCATGCCGTTCCCCGCGAACACCCCCACCGTCGATGATCTGCCGGGCCTCGGCTTGCAGGACATCGCCCAGCTGCCCGTCGAACTGCTGGCCATCCTGCAGCGCGATGTCGACGAGCGCATCAAGCGCGACAAGGCCGCGAAGGCTCGCCTCGATGGTGCGCTGACCGTCCGCTACGCCGCCCGCGCCGCCGAGGAACGGCAGGCGGCGGGCAAGGACACGGGCACGATCCGCTTCGACGACGGCGATTTCACCGTGGTCGCCGACCTGCCGAAACGGGTCGATTGGGATCAGGATCGCCTCGCCGCCGTGGTCGAGCGCATCCGCGCCGCCGGGGACGATCCCGCGCAGTATGTCGACATCGCGTTCAAGGTGCCAGAGCGCAAATACGCCGCCTGGCCCGATGCGATCCGCGCCGGGTTCGAGCCCGCGCGCACCGTCCGGCCCGGCACGCTGAAGATAGAGATCGTCCCGCAGGGGGGCGATCAATGACGGCGCTCGCCCCAATATCGGCCCCGTCTCAGGATCTGCCCAGCCTGATCGACCGCGCGGCCAGCATGCTCTCGGGCGCGAAGACCGCCGCCGAAGTGCTCGAGGCGCGTGAGGTGGCCGGGCTGGCCTACGATGTGGCGAAACGCGCGGCGCGGCTGCAGCGCGCCAAGAGCGCCCATGACGATCTCGTCGCGGCGGCACATCGCGCGCAGGCCCATGCGCTCGAGATCGAGGCCCGCGCCAAGCGCCGGCTGGCTGATGAATACGATGCGGCGCAGGCGCGGGGTGAGGTTGCCACACGCCAACGCCATCCCGGCTCGGTGGGGCATGTTGGCGCCGACGACATGCCCCCGGCCACCGCCGCCGACCTCGGCTTGCGTCGCGACCAGATCCACGAGGCCCGCCAGTTCCGCGACGCCGAAGCCGCCGACCCCGGCATCGTGCGCCGCGCTCTCGATGATCGCCTCGAACGTGGCGAGGAACCGACGCGCGCGGCCCTGCGCAAGATGGTGGTCGATGCCGCGATGCGTGGCCTTCGCCCGCAGCGGTCCGCCAGCCGGCGCAATCCTCTCTATATGGCTCCAACGCCCGAGCAGGCGGCGTGGCGGCATGTCACCGGAACGTTCCGCGCCTTTGCCGAATGGGCCTCGGACGAGAACCTCGCCCTTGCCCGCAAGGGCATGCGTGAGGCCAGGGACACCCCGTTTCACGACCTCGATGCCACGGCCATCGCCGAGGGGTCTGCAGCTTTCACGACAATCAAGGAGTGGTTCGATGCTCGATAGCCAGTCGGCGGCATTTGCCGAACGTGTCTGGGAGGTTGCCTCGCAGCTTGGCAACAACGCCCCGAAAATCGCCGATGACATGATGGAGGATGCTTTCCCTCTGACCTGCAGCCAGGCGCGGCAGGAAGGTGCGCTGCGGATGCTGCGGACCGGCATCATCACCGAGGTGAAGCGGATCCTGCGCACGCAGGACGATGCTGTGGGCCAGGCCGATTTCGCGGACGTGTGCGAGTCCTTCGCGCCGCTGGTGAAGGATTTGCGCTCGAAGTCCTACTTTGTTGAGTCCGCCGCGGAATACGTCGCCGTCCCGCACCTCATCGCCGAGCCCGAGCTGCTCGACGACGCGCGGCGTTTCATGCGCCGCAAGGGCAAGGAATGCCTCGACGAGGCGGATCGTCTCGATGCGCTCTTCGCGGCCGTGACCAGCAACGACCCGGATGCAGCGCGGGCGCGTCAGGAGGTGCAGGCATGACCGGCGGCCTCCCGATCATCAGCGCCGACCAGCGGCTGGCCGAGCCGCGGGGCATCAAGGGCTGCATCTTCGGCAAGTCCGGCATCGGGAAGACCTCGCTCCTCTGGACCCTGAACGCGTCGACGACGCTGTTCATGGATCTCGAGGCGGGCGATCTCGCCATCGAGGGCTGGGCAGGCGACAGCATCCGGCCGCGAACCTGGACGGAATGCCGGGATTTCGCGGTGTTCATCGGTGGGCCGAACCCGGCGCTGCGCGACGAGCAGCCCTACAGCCCCGCGCATTACAAGGCGATCTGCGACCGCTTTGGCGATCCGGCCGCACTCGACCGTTACGAAACGATCTTCGTGGATTCGATCACCGTGGCCGGGCGGCTGTGCTTCGGCTGGTGCAAGGGCCAGCCCGAGGCGCTGTCGGAGAAGACCGGCAAGCCGGACGTGCGCGGGGCCTACGGGCTCCATGGCCGCGAGATGATCGGCTGGCTCACGCATCTCCAGCACACACGGGCGAAGAACGTCTGGTTCGTCGGGATCCTCGACGAGAAGCTCGACGACTTCAACCGCAAGGTATTCCAGCCGCAGATCGACGGCTCGAAGACCGGATTGGAGCTGCCGGGGATCGTCGACGAGGTGATCACCATGGCCGAGTTGAAGGGTGAGCCGGGCCAGGAAACGGTCCGGGGGACCGTTTCCCCGGCGAACGGCGATCCCTATCGCGCCTTCGTCTGCCAGACGATCAACCCCTGGGGCTTTCCGGCCAAGGACCGCTCCGGTCGGCTGGATCAGGTCGAGGAGCCTCACCTCGGCCGCCTGATGACGAAGATCCGCGCCCCCGTCGCGCCAGCGCCCAAGCGCCTGACCTACTCCCCGCCACCCGCCGATCCGGCGGCTGACGCCCAATCCCAACCGCAATCCTGATCAGAAAAGGAGGTTCCCCATGGGTTCCTGGAACGATTTCAACGACGCGCAGAGCAACACCAACGTCATCCCCAAGGGCACGCTGGCCAAGGTGCGCCTGACCATCCGGCCCGGCGGCTTCGACGATGCCTCGCAGGGCTGGACCGGCGGCTACGCCACGCGCGGCTCGACCGGCGCGGTGTATCTCAACGGCGAGTTCACGGTGACCGAGGGGCAGTACGCCCGGCGCAAGATCTTCACGCTGATCGGGCTCTACAGCCCGAAGGGGCCGGACTGGGCGAACATGGGCCGCAGCCTCGTGCGCGGCATGCTGAACTCGGCGCGCGGGATTTCCGACAAGGACATGTCGGCCGAGGCGCAGGCGGCGCGGCGGATCAACGGCTTTGCCGATCTCGACGGGATCGAGTTCATCGCCCGCATCGACATCGGCACCGACGCCAGCGGCGACGACAAGAACGAGATCCGCAGCGCGGTCACGCCCGATCATCGCGACTACGCGCAGATCATGGGGACTGCGGCGTTGGCAGCGGCCCCGTCGCGATCTCCGGACTTTGCCTCGGCTGCGCACCAAACCGCGTACGGGGCGCAAGCGCCGGCCCCGCATGGGCGCCCTTCGTGGGCGGAGTGATCATGCCGATGCATGCGATCAACATGACAGGCCAGAAGTTTGGCCTTTTGACGGTGGTGGAGCGCTTCGGCGCTTCACCGAGACCAAAGTGGGTGTGCCGCTGCAGATGCGGACAGCTGACCATCAAGGATGGCAGTCGTTTGCGTAGGGGTACCGTAAAGAGTTGCGGTTGCGCGACCCGGGCCTTTATTTCCGCGGCCCGGCTCACCCATGGGATGACCGGACACCGGCTTGAGAACATTCGCCGTGGCATGCTGGCACGGTGCCACAATCCCAACAGCAAGGATTTCCCGCGCTACGGCGCGCGGGGAATTCACGTTTGTCGGCAATGGCGGGATACTCCCGTCGAGTTCTACGACTGGGCATGGACGCACGGCTATGCCGATGCTCTCAGCATAGACCGGATCGATCCACGGGACGGGTATTCGCCCGGCAATTGCCGATGGATCCCGCTCTCGGAGAATGTCGCGCGCGCCAACCGAGCCAGGCGGCAGAGGGCGGCGTGAGCCATGTCGCGCAAATCGCACCCCCGTCCGCAGCGGCTGCGGATCGACCGGGCCGTGATCGCCTCTGGCATCCGCGGCCGGTGCTCTGCGCCGTCTGCACATCCCGCGCGCGCGGCTTCGGCTGGTTCGATCCGCACCGAACGCGCCCAACCCGCACCCGCCGCTGGTTCTGCTCCATGGGCTGCCAGGCGGCCTTCACCCTCAAAGCCCGGAAAGGGTTGAGCATGGTCGATTTCACCGAAGAGGAAACCATGGCGCTGCCCGCCGTGATGCGCGCGCTCGCGCCCGAGATGGAGCGGATCGGCTGGGACCGCCCCTTGGGCCAGCTGACCCAGAACGACATGCGCCGGCTGATTGTCGTGACCGTCGAGGCGTTCCGCGCCGAGATGGCAGAGATCGCCGCAGAGGCGGAGATCCCCTTCTGATGCTGGATTTCAACCCGCGACCCTCCATGGCCGAGCGGATCAACGCGCTGGTCGACGCCGCGCTGATCGCCGAGCGGGAGGCCACGCCGCCCCGGACCTATCTCGGCGCGTCCCGTCTGGGGCATGCCTGCGAACGCGCGCTGCAGTTCGAGTTCGCATCTCGCGATCCGCTGGCTGCGGGCGGCGGGGCTCGACCTCTACACCCGCAAGGGCAATCGGCCCGATGGGGATCAGTTCGGCTTCTCCGTCGCGGGCGGCCGCATCCGGGGTCATGTCGACGGGATCGTGGCCGCAGCCCCGGCCGCGCTCGGTCTGCGCACCCCGGCGCTCTGGGAATGCAAGACGATGAACGCGAAGAACTGGCGGGCCTGCGTCAAGGACGGGGTCGCCGTCTCCAAGCCCGTCTATGCCGCCCAGATCGCTATCTACCAAGCCTACATGGAGCCCTCGGTGCCGGGCATTTCCTCAGCCCCGGCGCTGTATACGGCGATCAACAAGGACACGGCCGAGCTGCATCACGAGCAGGTCGCCTTCGATGCCGATCTGGCGCAGCGCATGTCCGACCGCGCGGTACGGATACTCCAAGCCACCGACGCGGGCGAGCTGCTGCCCCGTATCGCCGCCAGCCGCGACTTCTTCGAATGCCGGTTCTGCGCTCACACCGACCGGTGCTGGGGGTTGGCTGCATGAGCGACGACAAGATCATCCACTTCAACCCGTGGCGGGATTTCAACGACGCGACGCCGCTGCCCGATCCCTTCGCCGTGGAACCGGACCCCGCGCAGATCGCGCGCTTCGTCGACGTGGTCTTCGGCTATTCCGAGGGACTGATCCCAGTCCGTGGCTTCGTGGACAAGGGTCAGGGCAAAGACGGCCGGCCCCACAACATCTGGATCGACGCGAACGGCGCGGCGCCCGACAAGCTCGCCACCTTCGCCGCCTGGGGCGCGCGCGAGGGCGCGGCGGTCTATGTCATTCCCGGCACGGTGGCAGAAACCGGACAGGCGCGCGCCGCCGATGTCCTGCAGATGCAGAGCGTCGTCGTCGATCTGGACGCGGGCGACATCCCCGCCAAGCTCGATCACCTCGTCCACCATATCGGGCGGCCGACGCTGATCGTCGAGAGCGGCGGGCGCACAGCCGATGGCGCGACCAAGCTCCATGTCTGGTGGAAGCTGACCGAGCCCGCCGAAGGCGCCGATCTCGCGCGGCTTTGCCGGTTGCGGGGCGATATCGCGCTCAAGGTCGGCGGCGACATGCATTTCCGCTCGGCGCACCAGCCCATCCGCGTGCCCGGCACGGTGTATCACAAGGGCGGACAGGAACGGCTCGTCCTGATCCGTGAAGCCAGCGATCTCGAGTTCGATCTGGCCGACATGCTCGAGCGCGCGGGCGAGATGCCGCCCATGCCCGGCGTCGGCATGGCGACGGCCGAGCCGCGTGAGAAACCCTGCGTGGACGCAGCCCTTACCACACCGGTCCGCGAGGGCGGCCAGGACGCCTGGACGCGTTTCGAAGGCGTCAGCATGGCCATCGGACACTATGTCCGCATGGCGCATGAGGGGCGGATGAGCCGGGAGGAAGCCTGGCGCGCGATCGGCGAATACAACGCGGCGATGATCCGACCGAACTGGCCGGAAGACCGTCTATGGGTCGAATACGAGCGGCTCTGGTCGCTACACATCGTGAGGAACGGCCCGCCGCTCATTCGGAACGACGGCGCTCCGGCGGCAAGAGAGATCGCCACCTTCACCCTGGGCGCGCTGCTGGACGACGGCACGCCGATGCCCGACGACATCATCGGCCCGCGCGTCCTGACCCCGGGCGGCATGCTGGTGCTCGGCGGCGCGCCCAAGGTCGGCAAGAGCGATCTCGTCATCAGCTGGCTGGTGCACATGGCTGCCGGTGTGCCGTTCCTTGGCTTCACGCCGCCACGGCCGCTGCGCGTGTTCTATCTGCAGGCCGAGATCCAGTACCATTATCTGCGCGAACGGATGCAGCAGATCGGCCTGCCGCCCGGGGTGATGGCCGCCGCCCGCGAAAACCTTGTCGTCACGCCGAAGCTGAAACTGCTGCTCGATGAGGGTGGCAGCGCGCTGGTCGCGCAGGCGATCCAGCAGGCGTTCCCGGCCGAGCCCGTCGACATCCTGTGCATCGACCCGATCCGCAACCTGTTCGACGGTGGTCCCGAAGGCGGCGGCGAGAACGACAACGCCGCGATGATGTTCTTCCTCAAGGACCGGGTCGAGGTGCTGCGCGACCACGTGAACCCCGACTGCGGGATCGTCCTGATCCACCACACCAAGAAGCTGAGCAAGCACCAGGTGAAGGAGGATCCGTTCCTCGCGCTTTCGGGCGCCAGCGCCCTGCGGGGCTTCTACACCTCCGGGTTGATCCTGCACCGCCCCGACGAGGACGCGTCCGAGCGCAAGCTGGAGATCGAGCTGCGCAACGGCCCGGCGCTGCCCTCGAAGCTGATCGACAAGGTGCGCGGCCAATGGGCCGAGATCAACCCGATGAACGAGCGCCTCGTACGCGCCGAGGTGGGCGCCAAGCATGACGCCGAGCGCATGCGCAAGCACGACGTCATCCTCGGCCTGCTCTACGAGGAGGCGCGACACGGCAAGCTCTACACATTGGCGCAGTTCTCCGAAGCCTTCGAGAATACCGGGGGGCTCGGCGGGCGGACCATCGTCCACGACCGGCTCAGCGTTCTCGCCACCAAGGGCAAGGTCAAGTTCATCCGCGGCCCCGCCGCCACGCGCATCGGCCTGGCCGCCGAGCGGAGCAAGTACGGCTATCTCTGCGTCGAGGGAATGCTGTTCGGCACGGGCGGTGAGACCGTCGATCCCGACACGGGCGAGGTCACGCCGGAGCTGATCCCGGCGCTGCCCAGCCACTACAAATGCCCGCAGACCGGGGCCGTCCTGCCCGTCGAGAACCCCTCCGTCTGGGTCTACCAGGAGGAGGACGGGGCATGAGAATTCACGCCGTTCCCCGCCGCGAATTCTGGCTCCGCAGCCCCGGATTCTGGCCAGAATCCGCAGATTCTGCTTCCCGCGCGAATTCTGGATTCGGGCTTTTCCTATTTAAATTCAGTGACTTGGAAGGTGCTTTACAGAATCCGGAAGGGCCTTTCCGAATTCTGCTCCGGATTCTGGAAGTTCTGTTTCGGATCAAAGCCTTGGAGCAGATTTCAGAATTCGGAAAACGTCCCCCTAAAGGGGTAGGTGACCTCCCCGCCAAGCGCGGGAGGGTCACCACCTACCCCTGGGCAATTTCAAAGGCTGGATGTCCCGCCCGTCACCCCATCGAGCAGCAACCCGGAAAGGAGCCGATCATGGCCCAGGTATCTCTGACCCCGACACCCATGAGCGCCCCGTTCCCCGGCGTGCCTGTCGTCCTCGCTCTCGATCTCGGCACGACGACCGGCTGGGCGTTGCAGGCGGCGGACGGTCTGATCACCAGCGGCACGGTGTCCTTCAGGCCCAGCCGCTACGACGGCGGCGGCATGCGCTACCTGCGGTTCCGGGGCTGGCTCGACCAGCTGGCCCACGACGCCGGAGCCATCACCGCCATCCATTTCGAGGAAGTGCGCAGGCACGTCGGGACTGACGCGGCACATGTCTATGGCGGGCTGCTGGCCACGCTGACGTCTTGGGCGGAGTCCGCGGGCGTCGCCTATCAGGGCGTGCCGGTCGGCACCATCAAACGCCACGCCACAGGCAAGGGCAACGCGAACAAGGACGCCATGATGGCGGCCGCCCGGGCACGCGGTTTCTCGCCCGCCGACGACAACGAGGCCGATGCTATCGCGATCCTGCTCTGGGCGCTGGAGACCCGGGGAGGTGTGCAATGAGCGGCATGCGGTTCACGCCCAAGGGCTACGGCGGTCACCGCCGCAACCCTGACGAGGTCAAGCGCGACGGCTGGAAGGAACAGGGCCTGCTGGCCGTGGCCATCGACGACGACCGCCTGACCTGGCCCGAGCGCGAGCTGGTGCGCCAGCTCGGCGAGCGGCTCTACGGCAAGCGGGAACGGGAGGCGCGTCATGGGTGAGTGGACCACAGCGCAGGTGCAGGATCGGCTGGAACTTGCGGCGGGCGTGATGCGGCAGATGCCGGGCGTGATGCCGCAGGGCTTCTTCAACGCATGGCCCGAGTATTTCCACAGCTTCGCCGACAAGGTCGGTCAGGAGCCGCTGATGCGTCGCCCGAGGCCCAGCCCGCGTCAGATCACGGAGGCCGAGGAGGCGATGCTCTGGCTGCGCTGGCTGGAGAAGAGCGACGCCCGCATCGTCTGGTTGCGTGCCAACGGCGAGCCGTGGAAGAAGATCACATGGGAAATCGGGGTGAGCCGTCCGGCGGCCAATCGCCACTGGCACTACGGCGTTGCCCTGATCACCTGGCGGCTCAATGGTCGCGTGCCACCCTCGCGACGATCGAAGCGCTTCGTGGTCGAGAATGCCGACCGGCTGTCAAGGAAAATCGTCCTGTGAGGGAATTTTCGGAGAGACATCGGACGGGGTTCACCGCACCCCGGCTGAGGGCTACAAACCGGATATACTCGGGAGAGGCGCGCGCGGGACGGCCCGCGCCGCTGGCTTCCGGGGTCCAACAAAGGGTCCAGCCGGGGTCCAGTCCGCCAAGCCATTGTTTTCCGGTTCCTTTCCGGGCCAAAACGTATGCTGGCGGGCGAAGCGCGGCACATCGCTAGCGACAGGGCCGGATTTTTGGGAAGCCACCTCGGGTGGAGTCCACCCCAGAAACCACAAATAACATTGTAATAACAGAGGCTTGGCTGGTGGACTCCGGGGTGGATACCCTGGACTCCGGAGTCCAGCCGGAAGCCGGTGGATGCCCGCATCGCGGAATCCACCCTGGCGGAAGCCGCCCCCATCGACAGGAACGACATGACCCTCAGCTTCGCCCCGGAGCGCATCGAGCAATGGCCGCTGTCGCGCCTGCAGCCCTATGCCCGGAACGCCAAGACACCCGTGCCCTGCCTTGTCGGCGAGGATGGCGAGCTGATCGCGGGCCACGGTCGCGTGTTGGCCGCCACGCAGCTGGGGCTGACCGAAGCGCCGGTCATCGTGCTCGGGCACCTGACCGAGGCGCAGCGGCGGGCGTACCGCATCGCGGACAACAAGCTGACGGAGCTCGGCACCTGGGACGAGGCGCTGCTGTCGGCGGAACTGAACGATCTGCTGGCCGAAGACTTCGACCTGTCGCTGGTCGGCTTTTCCGACGGCGAATTGGACAAGCTGCTGGCCTACGTCGCGGAAGACGACGGTGAAGACGGTGGCGCCGGGGGCTCCGTGCCGCCGGTGACCATCCCCGAACCACCGCGCAATCCGGCCTCGCGGATCGGCGATCTCTGGATCCTTGGCGATCACCGGCTTCTGTGCGGTGACAGCACCAGCGCTGCCGATGTCCGCCGCCTGATGAACGGCGAGCGCGCGGCGCTGTTCGCCACCGACCCGCCGTATCTGGTGGATTACGACGGATCGAACCATCCCACACGGAATAAAGACTGGTCGGCCTCCTATGGCACGACCTGGGATGACAGTTCGCAGGGGGCCGAGCTCTACGACGGCTTCATCGCCGCCGCCGTGGCGGAAGCCATCGCCGACGATGCCGCGTGGTATTGCTGGCACGCCTCGCGCCGTCAGGCGATGCTGGAAGCCTGCTGGGAAAAGGCGGGCGCCTTCGTCCATCAGCAGATCATCTGGGTGAAGGACCGGGGCGTGCTGACCCGGTCGCATTATCTCTGGAAACACGAGCCCTGCTTCATGGGCTGGCGCCGCCCGAACCGCCCGCCGAAGGTGGCCGAGCAGACGCTCCCCTCGACATGGGAGATGCCGTCCTTCGCCAGGGACGAGCGCCCCGATCACCCGACACCGAAACCCCTCGACGCCTTCGGCATCCCGATGCGCCAGCATGTGGCCCGAGGGGGCCTCTGCTATGAGCCGTTCTCCGGATCCGGTTCGCAGATCCTCGCGGGCGAGGCCAATGGCCGCCGGGTCTATGCGATGGAGATCAGCCCGGCCTACATCGACGTGGCCGTCGAACGCTGGCAGGCCGAGACGGGGCGCGAGGCGATCCTCGACGGCGATGGCCGGACCTTCGCGCAGGTGAGAACCGAGCGGCTGGGCGATGTCCCTGCCGCGCCCGAAACCCAACCCGAACCCGCCGCGTGACATGCATGACCTGGCTCTACCTTCCTCCGGCCTGTCTGCCGGAGCCGGAGACGCATGCCTCTTCGGCCTCTCCCTCTGCTCTGGTGCGGGCGGGCTCGACCTCGGGCTGCACCTTGCCCTCCCCGAATATCGAACTGTGGGTTACGTCGAGCGGGAAGCCTATGCAGCGGCCACTCTCGTGGCGCGGATGGAAGACGCGTCCCTGGATCAGGCGCCTTTATGGGACGACGTTGCCAGCTTCGACGGCCGCCCGTGGCGTAGCGTCGTGGATATCCTCCATGGCGGATTCCCTTGTCAGCCATTCAGCGTCGCGGGCAAGCGCCGGGGCGCGGACGATCCCCGCCACCTCTGGCCGCAGTTCGCCCGCATCGTCGGCGAATGCGAGCCGCCCTTCGTCTTTCTCGAGAATGTCGCCCATCATCTCCGCCTCGGATTCCCCGAAGTCGCCGCAGGACTGGTCAGCATGGGCTACAAGCTTGCGGCAGGCCTCTTTACAGCGGCGGAAGTCGGTGCGCCCCACAAGCGCGAGCGGCTGTTCATCCTCGCCATCCGTGAGGGCGACGAGATGGCCGACCCCGCGCGCCTGCTCTGGGACCCGGTCGAGTGGCGGGAACCGGACGGAACTGCTGCGGCTCTGGCCGACGCCGAGGGCCAGCGCCAACGAGAACCGGCAAACGAAACCGACGCCATCGCAGTCTGCGGGCCAGCACGGCATGAACCTCGCGACGACCGCCGCGCTCTGGCCGACGCCCCAGATCGACAGCTTTCGCAGCCGGGGCGGCGAGAGGCGCGACGAAAAGGGTCTGGACCGCATGGCGCGGGACTGGCCGACGCCGATGGCGAACGACGGCTGCAAGCCGAGCGCGGGCAATCGCCGGACAGCCGACCTGACCCATGCAGCGGGAATGTGGATGACTCCAACGGCGCGCGATCACAAGGACGGAGCGACGACACTGGCGAACACGCCGGTGAACGGGCTCCTTGGCCGCCAGGTCCTGATGACGCAGCCGCGTGGGATCGATACCTCCGAACAGCGCCGAACGCTGAACCCAGCATTCGTCGAGGCGCTGATGGGCTGGCCCACCGGGTGGACCGGCTTCGCCTCTGTGGCAACGGCGTGGTCCCCCTGGTTGCGGCGCATGCGCTGCGAACTCTCGCGGCTCAGCTGCTGGCCGATGGATGAGGTGGCGACATGAAGCAATCGCGCGCCATGTCGTTGGTCGAAGCCGTGGCCAACGTGATCGCGGGCTACGTTTTGGCCATCGCCACGCAGATCGTCGTGTTCCCGTGGTTCGGGATCGAGACCGGACTGGCCGAACATCTGACCATCGGGCTCGCCTTCGTGGGCGTCTCGCTGGTGCGCGGCTATCTGCTGCGGCGGTTGTTCGAAGCGATCAGGGTCGCCAATCGCTCCGGCGACCGTGGCGGACATGCAGAACCTGAACCGCCCCATCAATAACCGCGTAGTAGATGCGCCAGCGGGTGGCCCGGCCGTAAAGCGCACGGCGGATCGGCAGATCGAAGTCGCGCGACTCCGGGGCAATCGGATGCGCCTCGGGCAGCGCGCCGAGGGCGAGGATGGTTTCGCGGATGCCCGCCAGCCAGTCGTCCGCGGCCCTCGGGTTGCGGTCGCGCAGCCAGACCCATGAGGCTGTCAGATCATCCGCCGCGTTCGGCGTGATGATCACCGGCAGAGGCGTGGTCATTTGGTCTGGGCGAGGCCATCGAAGAACTGGCCCGCCTCGGTGCCCTCACCGGCGCGGGCCTGTGTCAGACCCGGCTTGCCGTTCACCGTCAGGATCTGCGGTCGACCGGTTTCCTTGATGCGCGCGATCATGCGCGCCGAATCCCGCTTGAACTCGGTCAGCGGGCTGATGTCCTTGGTGATGTTCATGGCAGTGCTCCCGACACGCATCGAATTCGGTGCTAATATAGCGCCTTTTTCGATGCGCGTCGAGGTGTTCGGCCGTCAGCGGATGGCGTAGACCCGACCGCGCCCGTCAACCTTTTCCGAGGTGATATCGAGCCCGAGCTTCTTCTTCAGCGCCCCGGCCATCGCGCCACGCACCGTGTTCGACCTCCAGCCCGTTGCCGCCATGATCTCCTCGATGGTAGCACCTTCCGGCGCGCGCAGCATCGCGATCAGTTGCGCCTGCTTGGTGCCCTCGCGCAGCGTGTGCGCCTTGGGCGCGGCCTCGGTCTCGGTGGAGGCGTGCAGCGCGGGCGCGTCGTCCGGCTCGATGCCGATGGCGGCGAGGCCTGCGTCGGTGGCGATCAGCGTGACGCCGTGGCCGTCGCCGGTCTCGCGCCAGACGGGCTCGCCCTTGCGCATGTCCGCGTCGACCTCCTGCAGGAAGCCCTTCGCGAGCATCGCGCCGACCACCTTCGTGGCGGCGCCGCCGCGCAGGCTGTCGGGCAGCGGCAGGGCAATGCGGTCCTCGTTCTGGGCCGCACGTGACAGGATGAACGTCTGGGTGTCGGAAAGCTTGGTCATGGGGTCGTCTCCTTGATCGAGACCGCGACCGTCGCGGCCTCCTACGACCCCGAGCCGCGCCTCGGCGCGGCCGGAGTTCGGGCGGGAGCCCGAGGTCAGATCAGCCCGAGTTCGCGCAAGAGCGCGGCGGCGGCGGGCAGCCGGTCGGTGGCCACGTCGATGGCGATGGTCATGCTGTCGGCGGTGAGGCGCGCCGGAATGTCCGCTTCCTCGCGGAGCGATGCTTCGATCTCGTCGAGAACCGCCGGGATGCGGCTGGCGTCCCAAGGCTCATTGATGCCGCGAATGGCGATGCGGATGGTGGTGGTGTCCATGGTGTTCGCTCCTGTCACTCGGCGTGCTCGCCCTCGCCGAAGGCGCTGTCGGTGATCTCGCGCAGCTTGGCGCGGTAATGGTTCAGGGTGCCAACATGCCCCCAATGGATCTCGTCGGGGTTGGTCTCGAAATGATCCGCGCTGAGGGCGGCGAGCCGCTCCAGCATCGCATCGATCTCGGTCTTGGCGGCGATGAAGGCGTCGAGGGCTTTCGTGTTGTCCTGTGTGCGGCGGGTCATCGTGGTGGCTCCGTGGTGAGTTGCATCGTGTCCTTGGACAAACGTTCGCTCTGCGCGCGCCGCTTATCAACTCGATAAGCATATGAATCTGAATGATAATCGGAGCGCGCGATGCAGGGCATGAGCGAGCGCGAATACGCCGCCCATGTCGGGCTGTCGCGGGGTGCGATCCAGAAGGCGAAGGCGGCCGAGCGGCTGGTCCTCTATTCCGACGGCAGCATCAACGCGGCGGCCAGCGACGCCCGGCGTGCCGAGACGACGGACCCGTCGAAGACGCGGAAGCTGCCTGCGCCGAAGCTGAAGCCTGTCCCCGAGGCGGCGGTGGCCGCTGTTGGCGACACGCTGCGCGAACAGGGGCTGGCTGTCCCGGCGGTTGGCGGCGGCACGACCTTCCTGCAGGCCAAGACGGCGAACGAGGTGCTGAAGGCGCAGGAGCGGCGCATCCGGCTCCAGAAGCTGAAGGGGGAGTTGATCGAGCGGGCCCGCGCGCTGGCGCTGGTGTTCCGGCTCGGCATCGTGCAGCGAGGCGACGGGCCAGCAGATCACCGTGGAGCCAGCCGCGATGCAGAAGGTTCTCGAAAAACATGTACGCGCCCACCTCGACGAACTCGCCGAGGTCCGGCCAGACTTTCGGTGAGAGCGGCGATGGCCTGACGGATTTCGACGGCGCGGCGGAAATCCTGCGCGCCTGGGGCAGCGGGCTGCGGCCCGACCCGGACCTGACCGTCTCGGAGTGGGCGGACCGGCACCGGATGCTCTCGGGCCGCGCCTCGGCCGAGCCCGGACGGTATCGGACGGTGCGCACGCCCTACATGCGCGAGATCATGGACCGGCTGAGCCCCGGCGATCCCACGCAGCGGATCGTGTTCATGAAGGCGGCGCAAGTCGGGGCGACCGAGGCGGGCAACAACTGGATCGGGTTCGCCATCCACCAGGCGCCGGGGCCGATGCTGGCGGTGCAGCCGACGGTGGAACTGGCCAAGCGCAACTCGCGCCAGCGGATCGACCCGCTGATCGACGAGAGCCCCGATCTGCGGGAACGGGTGAAGCCCGCGCGATCCCGCGACGCGGGCAACACGATGCTGTCGAAGGAATTCGCGGGCGGCATCCTGATCATGACGGGCGCCAACTCGGCCGTGGGGCTGCGGT
Organism: Alphaproteobacteria bacterium HGW-Alphaproteobacteria-2; assembly: GCA_002842835.1. GTDB lineage: Bacteria > Pseudomonadota > Alphaproteobacteria > Rhodobacterales > Rhodobacteraceae > PHEG01. Next base: position 16,935 of record PHEG01000105.1, read on the forward strand.
CCACCCCGGCGCGCTACATCTTCCTCGACGAAGTCGATGCCTATCCGGCATCAGCCGACGAGGAAGGCGACCCGGTCACGCTGGCCGAGGCCCGGTCGCTGACCTTCGCGCATCGGCGCAAGGTCCTCCTGGTCTCGACGCCCACCATCCGG
>PHEG01000106.1 GCA_002842835.1 Alphaproteobacteria bacterium HGW-Alphaproteobacteria-2
CTCCGACCGCACTTGCGGAGCGGATCGTGACCTTCGGCATCCGCCCGGACCGCGCCGAGACGGGCTATGGCTGGCTGGCGCCAGAGGTGGCACCTCCGATCGGGCGGGACGCACCACCCTGGCCGCTGGCGACCTTCGTCGAGAAGCCGGACCGCACCGTCGCCGAAGCAATGCTGGCAGGGGGCGAGCATCTTTGGAACGCCGGCATCTTCCTTGCCGCCGCCGACACCATGCTGGCCGCCTTCGCCGCCCATGCGCCGCAGATCCTCGCCGCGGCACGCGCTGCGTTCGGCACGGCGGAGCGTGACCTCGGCTTCACGCGGCTGGCTCCGGGGCCATGGGCGGAAGCAGAAAAGATATCGCTCGACCATGCGGTGATGGAGAAGGCCGGGAACCTGAGCGTGATGCCTTATGACGGAGCATGGTCGGACCTTGGCGACTGGGAGGCGTTGTGGCGCGCGGGCACGCCCGAAGGCTCAGGCGTGGTCACCCATGGCGCCGCCACGGCGATCGACTGCGAGGATGTGCTGCTGCGCGCCGAGGCGGAGGGCCAACACCTCGTCGGTTTCGGTCTCTCCGGGCTGGTAGCGGTCGCGTTGCCCGATGCGGTGCTCGTGGCGCCCAGGGCGCGCGCTCAGGAGGTCGGACGCGTCGTGGCGGCCTTGCGCGAGCAGGGCGTGGTGCAGGCCGACCGCGCGGCGCGCGATCACCGGCCCTGGGGCTGGGCCGAGCGGCTGGTCGCCGGGCCGCGCTTTCAGGTCAAGCGCCTCGTGGTGAACCCCGGTGGCAGGCTCAGCCTGCAAAGCCACCGCCACCGCGCCGAGCACTGGGTGGTGGTGGCAGGCACTGCCCGGGTAACCACCGGAGACGAGGTGCGCCTGGTTACCGAGAACCAATCGGTCTATATTCCTCCCGGCTGCCTGCACCGGCTGGAGAACCCCGGCAGGCTGGCTCTGACGTTGATCGAGGTGCAGACCGGCAGCTACCTCGGCGAGGACGACATCCTGCGCTACGACGACGCCTATGCCCGTGGTCCGGAGCCTTAGGAACGCGCTCCGCCAACCAGTGCGACGTTGCCGCAGGGCATGATTTTGCCGCGAATTTGCCTCGCCTTAACGCTCGCTTTGTTGGTAGTGTGTAGCCAGACCGCCAGCAAGGCGGCAGAGGCAGGTCAAGTTTTAAGGTGACAGCATGCGGCGCGCGGTATCGAAAGCCATCTTCCCGGTGGCCGGACTGGGGACGAGGTTTCTTCCGGCGACCAAGTCCATTCCCAAGGAAATCATGACCTTGGTGGATCGCCCGCTGATCCAGTACGCGATCGACGAGGCGCGGGCGGCAGGCATCAAGGAATTCATCTTCGTCACCTCGCGCGGCAAGTCCGCGCTCGAGGACTATTTCGACTGGGCACCGCAGCTCGAGGCCGAACTGCGGCGCAAGGGCAAGACGGAGTTGCTGGAAATCCTCAAGTCCACAACCATGGACAGCGGCGCCATCGCCTATATCCGCCAGCAGAAACCGCTCGGCCTCGGCCATGCGGTCTGGTGCGCGCGACGGCTCGTCGGCAACGAGCCCTTCGCGGTGCTGCTGCCCGACGACGTGATCGCCGCCGAAAAGCCCTGCCTGCAGCAGATGGTCGAGGCCTACCAGGAGACGGGTGGCAACATCATCGCCACCATGGAGGTGCCCGACGAGCGCACCGATGCCTACGGCATCCTCGACGCTGACGAGGACATGGGCACGCTCGTCTCGGTGCGCGGCATGATCGAAAAGCCCGCACCCGGGCAGGCACCCTCCAACCTCGCTGTGATCGGGCGCTACATCTTGACACCGCCGGTGATGCGCCACCTCAATCGGATGCGGGCAGGCGCGGGTGGTGAGATCCAGCTTACCGACGCGATCGCCAGCGTGATCGGGGCCGGTGGCAAGGTCTTCGGCTACCGCTTCCGTGGCCAGCGCTTCGATTGCGGATCGAAGGCGGGATTCCTGCAGGCAACAGTGGCCTTCGGCCTCGCGCGCGACGATCTGCGCGACGACTTCGCCGAATACCTGCGCGAAATCACCGCCCTCGGTCGCGCGGCGCAGTAGTCGGCGCGGGGTTTGCCGGTGCATGCCCTGCGTCCCCTCCCGCCCGGCGCCGCCCGAAGCGCGATCTGCCTCGACATCACGCGGCTCGTCTCGCGCGCGGGGCTTGGCCCGCCTACCGGAATCGACCGGGTGGAGATTGCCTATCTGCGCCATTTCCTCGGCAGCGAGATGCCGTGCTGGGGCATCGCCCGTGTCGGCGGAGGGCAGGCCCTGCTCGACCGGGCGGGGCTCTCCGCGGTTGCCGCCTGCCTCGCCGATCCCGCGCTCCTGGGACCGGAGGACTGGCGCGCTTTCGTCTCTCGGCGCCTGCCGCCGGATCGCCGCCGCGCCGAGGCGGACCTGCGGCGCCGGGCGCTGGCACTGGTGACGGGCCGCAGCCTCGACCGGGCGCTGGCGCGCCACCTGCCACGGGGAACCGTTTACGTCAACGTGGGGCACAGCAACCTCGGGGCACCGCTGCTGGCGGCGCTGCGCAGGGTGCCGGGGCTCGCCATCGCGGTGATGATCCACGACACGATCCCGCTCGACCATCCCGCATTCCAGCGCCCCGGCATGGCCGAGCGCTTCGCCGCGATGCTGACGCGGGTGGGCCGCACTGCGGATCTGGCGATCTGCAACTCCGAGGAGACGCGTGCGCGTCTCGTTCATCACCTGGGTCGACTCGGCGCGCGGCTGCCGCCTGTGATCGTTGCGCATCTGGGCCTCGACCTCGCCCCGCAGGCTGCGAGCACGCCACCCGCCGCCTTGCGCCCCGATCACCCCGCGTTTCTCTGCCTCGGCACGATCGAGCCGCGCAAGAACCATGCGCTGCTTCTCGACGTGTGGGAACGGCTGGCACAGACGATGCCGCATGCGGCGCTGCCGCATCTTCATGTCGCGGGCCGCCGCGGCTGGTGCAACGAGGCGGTCTTCGCGCGCATTGCGGCGGTTCAGGCAGCGGGCCTGCCTGTGTTCGAGCACCCTGCCCTGCCCGATGCCGAACTAGCCGGGCTGCTGCAGGGCTGCCGGGCGCTGCTCATGCCCAGCCGCGCCGAAGGCTTCGGGCTGCCTGCGATCGAGGCTGCGGCGGCGGGCGTGCCGCTCGTCTCAGCCGATCTGCCCGTCTGGCGCGAGGTGCTGGGCGACTGGCCGATCCGTCTAGACCCTGACGACACCGAAGGCTGGGCGGCCACCATCCGCCGCCTGGCCGAGGCGCCGCCCGCACCGCGCCGACCGCGCCCGGTGCCGGGCTGGGAGGCGCATTTTGCCCGCGTCCTTCCGCGTCTCCTCGCGCCCCAGCCGGAGGCCGCAGCATGCGGCTGATCGAGCGCTACCGCCTCAGGCTCGAGCGTAAGTACCGGCGCGTCAGGGCCTTGCGCAAGGCGTTCATGGAACTCACCCGCGTCGTGGATCGCACGCAGGCCATCCGCCCAGGCAACCTGCTTCTGTTCTCGACCCTGCGCAACGAGCGCGTCCGCCTGCCCTGGTTCCTGCGCTACTACCGCACCCTGGGCATCGATCACTTCCTCTTCGTCGACAACGGCTCCGACGACGGCTCGCGCGAATATCTGGCCGAGCAACCCGACGCCTCGGTCTGGACGACGGAAGCCAGCTACAAGCGCGCCCGCTTCGGCGTGGACTGGCTCAACGCGCTGCAATCGCGCTACGGGCATGGTCACTGGACCCTGGTCGTGGACCCTGACGAATTCCTCGTCTACCCCTTCTGCGACACCCGCCCGCTGCGCGCGCTGACAGACTGGCTCGACGCATCGTCGATCAAGTCCTTCGGGGCCATGCTGCTCGATCTCTACCCGCGCGGCCCGTTAGAGACCGCCCTCTACCGTGAAGGCGACGACCCGATCGAGACCGCGCGCTGGTTCGATCCGGGCAACTACATGATCACCCGCAACCCGCGCTACGGCAACCTGTGGATCCAGGGAGGACCGCGGGCGCGGATGTTCTTTGCCGACGAACCGGCGCGCGCGCCCGCGCTCAACAAGATCCCGTTGGTCAAGTGGCACAGTTCCTACACCTACGTCAGTTCCACCCACACGCTGCTGCCGCGCGGGCTCAACCTCGTCTACGACGAATACGGCGGCGAGAAGACCTCGGGCATCCTGCTCCACGCAAAGTTCCTGCACACCTTCCCCGCAAAGGCCGCGGAAGAGATGAAACGCCGCCAGCACTACGCCGGCAGCCGTGAATACCGTGCCTATGCGCGAAGCCTGCGCGAGAAGCCTCAGATCTGGTGCGAATGGTCGGAGAAGTACATAAACTGGCGCCAGCTCGAGATCCTGGGCCTGATGTCGAAAGGAAACTGGGCGTGAGCGTCGGCTTCATCATGCTGGTGCACACCGAACTCGGACGCGCACAGCAGATTGCCGCGCACTGGCTGCGCCATGGCTGCCCGGTGGTCATCCATGTGGACCGCAAGGTGAAGCGGAGCGACTATCTGGCCTTCACCCGCGCACTCGAAGGTTTCGAGGACGTGCGCTTCCTGCAACGCCACGCCTGCGAATGGGGCACGTTCAGCCTCGTCGCAGCAATGCAGGCCGCAGCCGAGATCATGCTGCACGAATTTCCGGGGGTGCAGCACATCTATTCCGCCTCGGGCTCCTGCCTGCCGTTGCGCCCGGTGGCCGAGTTGCGCGCCTATCTGGCGGAGCGCCCCGAGACCGATTTCATCGAATCCGTCACCTGCGACGATGCGCGCTGGACGGTGGGCGGGCTCGACAACGAGCGTTTCACGCTGCGTTTTCCGTTCGCCTGGCGGCGGCAACGCTGGCTCTTCGACCGCTATGTCGAGTTGCAGCGCCGCCTCGGTGTGTCGCGCCGCTTCCCCGAGGGGCTGGAGCCGCATCTTGGCTCGCAGTGGTGGTGCCTCACGCGGCGC
>PHEG01000107.1 GCA_002842835.1 Alphaproteobacteria bacterium HGW-Alphaproteobacteria-2
TGTGATCGACGAGACGGCGCTTGTGGCGGCGTTGCGGGCAGGCGGGATCGCGGGTGCGGGACTCGATGTCTATGAACGCGAGCCACTGGTTCCGGACGCGCTGCGCACGATGGAGAACGTCGTGTTGCTGCCGCACATGGGCACCGCGGCATTGGCCGTGCGCGAGGACATGGGGTTCATGGCGCTCGCCAATCTCGATGCCTTCGCAGCCAGTCAGCCGCTGCCGAACGCCTTGTGACGGGCGCCTTCACGGGCCCGGTAATGATGTTGCTTGCGACCCTTGAAACAATTTCAGGTTGTTTTCCGGAGTCTTCAGTGATTTCGGTGGATTCCCTGAAAAAGACATGCGACAACAATCAAAAGAACCCGACAGGATGATTAAGATGACCGACAATACCAATTCTGAATCTGATCTTGTTGCCTTCGCGGCGGAGCTTGTCTCATCTTATGTTGCGGCAAATCAGATTCCGGCTTCTGAGTTGCCTGCACTGATTCGAAAGGTTCACGAAACCCTGAGCGAACTTTCCGGCGGCCGACCTGCCGCCGCCGCAGAAGAAGCCGAGTCTGCGCCGCCACCCCGGTCGAAGCCCGCCGTGCCAGTCTCGAAATCGGTCACTCCGGATGCGATCATCTGTCTCGAGGACGGCAAGTCCTTCAAGACGCTCAAGCGGCATCTCAAGACCTCCTACAACATGACGACCGCAAGGCGCATCGGGCTCGGCCGCAAGGTCTGACCGGGAAAACCACGTTCGGGCGTCGGGGCGCGGCTGCCATGCCATGGGCCGCGCCCGACCCCCGGTCACGCGGCGCAGAGCGTTTCCGCCTGCGCCGGTTGCACGAGTTCCGCGTGCAGCGCCTGGATCGTTTCGACCATCCGGTCCTTGGGCACGACAAACTGCACGTCCACATTGCGCGTGGTCTGTTGTACCGCCACCGGCTCGATGCCTGCGGCATCGAGCGCCGAGAGCCCGCGCAGCATCACCCTCAACCCAGAGAGGTCGCGCCCGATTGCCGCGACCACGGCGAGGTTTCGGGCGCTGAGATCCGCTGAGGGATATTCGCGGCGCAGGTCCTGCTCGACCCGGCGCACCAGCTTCAGTGGCGCATCGACGTAATGGGTGATGGTGTTGGCGTTCGAGGTCTTCGAGACGATGCGCACCTTGTGCCGCGTCAGCACCTCGAGCACGGTGGCGTCGTAGCCCTTCACGCCCACCATGTCCTGCTCGAATACCTCCAGCGCATAGACGCCGAGCCCGGTGATCATCTCGACGCGCGGCGCCTCGGCCGGGGCGTCGTCGATCAGCGTGCCGGGGTCGTCCGGCTCGAAGGCGTTTGCGACGCGCAGCGGGATGCCCGCCCGGCGCAGCGTCTTGGCGGCGCGCGGGTGGATCGCCTCCATGCCCAGGTTCGACAACTGATCGGCCACGTCATAGTTGGTGCGGCCGATCTTCTGCACCGCGTCGAAGCCCACCAGTTTCGGATCCGCCGAAGACAGGTGGAACTCCTTGTGGATCACTGCCTCGGCGGCACCCGTCAGCGCCGCGAGTCGCGAGAAGGTGACCTCGGAATAGCCGCGGTCGTATTCGCGCATCAGGCCGCCCCTGCATTGCGCATAGCCGGTGACGATGGCGATCTCGCGCGTCACGTCCACATCCTCTAGCCCCAGCGTGATGCGCTCTTCCAGGGTGTGCTCCTCCTCGTCGCGCCAGCCGGTCAGGTCCACCGCGCGCGCGGCTATCCCGGCACGATTCAGCATCAGCGCGATGACATGTGCCGAATGCGCCTCGCCCAGCCCCGAGAGCAACTCGCGGATCGTCAACATATGCGAGGACAGCCGGAAATGCCCGTAGGAGCAGAGCCGCTGCAGGTCGATCAGGCAGGAGCGCGCGCCCTCGATGCGATCGCGCACGAACTGATCGGCCGCGCGCCGGTCGCCCGGGTCGGCCAGCACGCGGCCATGCGCCTTGCACATCGCCTGCGCCACCCGGCTCAGCGCCTGCGCCCAGCCGAGATCGTTGTCGGCATTGGCGAAGAGCCCGTAAACCCCCGGCGTGCCGGATTTCTTGTGCTCCAGCAGCAGGTCGGTGATGCCGCCGAAGGCCGAGACGACATAGATGCGGCCATAGGGGTTTTTGCGCCCGAAAAGCGTGTCCACCAGCTCATCGGCGCGCGAGATCGTGGTGCCGCCGATCTTCTCGACGGTATGTGTCGGAAAGTCCTTCATGATTCCCTCCCGCTCACGCGGCGTCGCCGGCCGGCGCGTAGGAGCCGTCCTCGCGATGGACCTCCTTGCCTGTCACCGGCGGGTTGAAACAGCAGGCGAGCACCAACTCCTCCTCGGCGCGAACGGTGTGCCGATCGTGCAGGTTCAGCGCATAGATCACGCCGGGGCGAATCGCGTGCGTCTCGCCGTTTGCCAGGTCGGTGATGCTGCCCCGCCCCGAGATGCAGTAGACGCTCTCGAAATGGTGCTTGTAGTGGAAGGTGTGCTCCGAGCCGACTTCGATGGTGGTGATGTGGAAGGAGAACCCCATCCCGTCATCGGCCAGCAGCAGACGGACGCTTTTCCAGTGCGCATCGCTGACCTCGCGGTCGGTTTCCTTCAGGTCGTTCACGTCTCTCACGATCATCGGTGTTACTCCGCCGCGACGCGGGCTGCGGGGGCGAGGCCCCGAACGGCACGCTCCAGGATGTCGAGCCCCTCCTCGAGCACGGCATCGGGCGTCGTCAAGGGGGCCAGAATCTTGACCACCTCGTCATGCGCACCCGAGGTCTCGATAACGAGCCCATCCTCGAAGCAGCCCGCGCAGATCTGGCCGGCAAGGTCGCCGTTGCCCACGTCGATGCCCTGCATCATGCCGCGCCCCTTGAGACAGGCACCCGGCACATGCGCGGCGATCGCGGCCAGACGCTTGCCCAGCATCTCGCCCATGCGGCGCACGTCCTGCGCGAAACCGTCGTCGGCCCAGAACTTCTCCAGCGCCACGCGGGCGGTGACGAAGGCGTGGGTGTTGCCGCGGAAAGTGCCGTTGTGCTCGGCCGGTTTCCAGATGTCATGCTCCGGCTTTACCAGCAGCGCCGCGAAGGGCAGCCCGAAGCCCGAGAGCGACTTGGCCAGCGGGATGAGATCGGGCTCGATCCCCGCTTCCTCGAAGCTGAAGAACGGCCCGGTGCGCCCGCAACCCGCCTGAATGTCGTCGACGATCAGCAGCGCGCCATGTTTCCGGGCCAGCGCCGCGATGCCGCGCATCCAGTCGGCCGAGGCGGCATTGAGCCCGCCCTCGCCCTGTACCGGCTCGAAGATGAAGGCCGCCGGCGCGTCGATGCCGCTTGATGGGTTGTCCAGCATCGCCGCGGCCAGCGCCAGCGTGTCGGTGTCGCCCATCGCGCCCTCGTAGGGCAGATGCGTGACATCGCCCAGATGCGCGCCGCCCGCACCGCCGCGCTTGCCGGCATTGCCGGTCAGCGCCAGCGCGCCCAGCGTCATGCCGTGAAAGCCGTTGGTGAAGGCAATCACGTTGCGCCGCCCCGTGACCTTGCGCGCCAGCTTCAGCGCCGCCTCGACGGCGTTGGTGCCCGTGGGGCCGGTCATCATCACCTTGTGGTCCATGCCGCGCGGCGCCAGGATCAGCCGCTCGAAGGTCTCCAGGAAGGCCGCCTTGGCATCGGTGTGCATGTCGAGCGCATGCGCCAGACCGTCGCCCGCGATGTGCTCGACCAGCGCGGCCTTCATCTCGGGGTCGTTGTGGCCGTAGTTGAGCGAGGAACACCCCGCGAGGAAGTCGATATACTTGCGCCCCTCGGCATCGAAGAGGTGACTTCCCACCGCCCGGGTGAAGGAGGCGGGAAAGTTGCGGCAATAGCTGCGCGCCTGCGATTCGCGGCGTGCAAAGATGGTCGTGTCGCCTTTGGTGACACTCGGCATGGCTGATACCCCGTTTTGCTTGCGTTTGCGGCGCGGGCGCGTGGCGGATCAGGCCGCCTTGCGTGCCCCTGCGGCCGCCAGGTCAATGGTGACCATGTGCTCGGTGGCGTGAGCCCCGGCAAAATGCTCGTGGCGCAGGAAATGCGGTTGCGAGCCGATCTCGGCTCGGCCACGGTCGGCGAAGCGTGTAAACAGCGCCCAGGATGCGGCGTTGTCGCTGGTTATGGTGGTCTGCATTCGCGTCACATCCGCGCAGACATCGCGCTCCAGAAGCTCCGCCAGCATCCGCCGGCCGACTCCGTGTCCGCGCGCATCCTCGTGCACCGCGACCTGCCAGACGAACACGGTCTGGGGATCCGCGGGTTTCACATAGGCCGACACCCAGCCGACGATGCAGCCGTCGAGTTCGGCCAGCACGCAGGTCTCGGCGAAGTCGCAGCACTGCAACAGGTTGCAGTACATGGAATTTTCGTCGAGCGGCTTGCAGGTGCGGATCAGTTCCCAGATCGCCGCACCGTCCGATTCGGAGGGCTGGCGCAGAGTGAGCCGCTCCTTAAGAGTGGTAGATCGGGGAAGGTCGGTCGTTTCGGCTGGCATGGCGTCATCTGCTCCTTTTCTTTCGCGCTGAGGGAGATAACATCGTCTAGCTGATAATTCAATAGACTAAGTAATTATATTATGTATATTGAATAATAAGATTTTTTTCTTTCGATACGGCTCGTATGGCGCCATGTAAACGCAAAAAATCGGTTTTGGTTTCAACAGGTTCGTATGGAATGAAAACCATCAGTCATTGCAAGGGTCCCGCTGCCTCGCGCAAGCTGCTCCGATCGGTCACGACGCTGGGAGGCTCTGCGATGCTCACTCGCTCCGACGAGGCGCTGGTTGCGCTCCGGCGCATCCTGCGCGTGACAGAGATGCATTCGCGCAATCTCGCTCGCGCCTCGGGGCTGACCACGGCGCAGTTGCTCGCGCTTCAGGCCGTGGGCGGCACCGGGCGCTCGACGCCGAAGGAGATGGCGGCGCGGCTCAACGTCAGCCAGGCGACGATGACCGCGCTGCTCGACCGGCTGGAGGAAAAACGGTTGGTGCGCCGCGAACGCTCGGAGGTGGACCGCCGCCAGACCAACATCTGGCTCACCGAGGAGGGCCGCGCCGCGCTCGACCGCGCGCCCGACCCGTTGCAGGATCAGTTCCGCACCGGCTTCGAGCGGCTGGAGGACTGGGAGCAGGCGATGACCATCGCGGCGCTGGAGAGGGTCGCGGCGCTTCTGAACGCGCGCGGCCTCGACGCCTCACCGCTGCTCGATCTGGGCGACATCCGCCGCCCCGCGCGCTGAACCCTCAGCCCCGCCAGTCGAAGAAGCCCGGTGCGGCGCGGGCCAGAAGTTCGCGCGCAAGCGCCCGGCCCATCGCGGCACCATCGCTGGCGGCACCGTCCAGCGCGTCGGCATGCGCCTCGCTGCCATCGGGGCGCAGGATCTCGCCGCGCAGGCGCAAACGCCCGCCGTCAAGCTCTGCCAGCCCCGCAATGGGGGTCTCGCAGGAGCCGTCAAGCTCGGCGAGAAAGGCGCGTTCCGCCGCCAGCCGTGCCGCGAGCGACATGGACCATGCCCAGCCGGTTGAGCCCCGCCATGGCCAGGAAGGTGCAGCGCGCCACGCCATCGGCGAGTTTCTTCAGCCTGGTCTGGACGTTGCCGCGGAACTCCACGACCTGCAGATCGGGGCGACGGTGGAGAAGCTGCGCGCGCCGCCGCAGGCTGGAGGTGCCCACCACATCGCCCGGCGCCAGATCGGCGAGGCAGGCGGCATGAGGTGAGACGAAGGCATCGCGCGGGTCCTCGCGCGGCAGATAGCAGTCGATCACCAGTCCGGCGGGTTGCGCGACCGGCATGTCCTTCATGGAATGCACGGCGATGTCGATGTGGCCCGCAAGCAGTGCCTCTTCGATCTCGCGGGTGAACAGCCCCTTGCCGCCGATCTCCTTCAATGGCCGGTCGAGCACCCGGTCGCCGGTGGTCTTGATCGCCACGATCTCGAAGGCCTCTTCGGGCAGGTCATACGCCGCCATCAGCCGCGCGCGCGTCTCATGCGCCTGCGCGAGTGCGAGCGGCGAGCCGCGGGTGCCGATCCTAAGCGGGGCGTCGGGGGTGGGTGTCGTGCGTACCATGCCCTCTCGTAGCCAAGGCCACGGTCACTGGCAACGGCTGTCAGGGCGCATTGACAATCGCGCCACCGGCGGGGACAGATCGGGGCGGCGAGCGGAGGCCCGATGAGCGACGACAGATTGCTGATGCGTGCCCTGAGGGGCGCAGCCGATCCGCCGCTACGGCTTCGACGCGGCGATCCTGTTTGCAGACATCCTGCTGGTGCCGCAGGCGCTGGGTCTCGATCTGTGGTTTGTCACCGGCGAGGGACCGCGGCTTTCCACCGTCAGAGACGCGGCGGGGGTGGCCGCGCTGAAGCCTGCGGAGGCGATCCACGAACGGCTCGCGCCGGTCTACGAGACGGTGCGCATCCTGCGCCGCGAGTTGCCCGCCGGGGTGCCGCTGATCGGCTTCGCCGGCGCACCATGGACGGTTGCGACCTATATGGTGGCAGGCCGCGGCACGCCCGATCAGGGCCCCGCGCATGGCTTCAAGGCCGCCGACAGCGCCACCTTCGCCCGGCTCATCGAGCGGGTGACGGAGGCGACGGTCGAATATCTGCTGGCGCAGGTGGCGGCCGGGGCCGAGGTGGTGAAAATCTTCGACAGCTGGGCGGGGTCGCTCAAGGGCGCGGATTTCGACGACTTCTGCGTGGCGCCCGTCGCACGCATCGTCGCCGCGCTCAAGGCCCGCCACCCCGCGCTGCCGGTGATCGCCTTCCCGCGCGAGGCCGGGGTGCGTTATCAGGGCTTCGCACGCGCCACGGGGGCGGATTGCGTGGCGCTCGACCAGTCCGTGACGGCGGAGTGGGCGGCGGCGCATGTGCAGCCGGACGGTTGCGTGCAGGGCAACCTCGACCCGGCCCTGCTGGTTTCCGGTGGGCAGCGGCTGACCGACGAGACGCGCCGGGTGGTGGTGGCCTTCGCGGGCGGGCCGCATATCTTCAACCTCGGCCACGGCATCACGCCCGACGCCGACCCCGAGAACGTGCACCGGATGCTGGAGGCGATCCGGGGCTGATGCCCCTCAGCCGCCGGTCATCTCCGCCTGGCGCACGATGACCTCGGCCTGGCGGATCGAGGCGATGTCCACCAGCCGCCCCTTGTAGACGGCCGCGCCCTGGCCCTCGGCCTTGGCCTTCTCCATCGCG
>PHEG01000108.1 GCA_002842835.1 Alphaproteobacteria bacterium HGW-Alphaproteobacteria-2
GCCGGGCACGTAATGCACGTCGAGGTATTCGGTGAAGTCCACCCGCCCCACCGCATAGGCGATCACGCCCAGCGAGGCGGCGGCGATCATCACCGGCATTATGGCGAGCCCGTCGAGCCCGTCCGTGAGGTTTACCGCATTGGCGGCGCCGACAATGACCAGCATCGAGAAGGGCACGAAGAAAATCCCCAGATCGAGCAGCACGTCCTTCAGGACCGGCACCGCAAGCCGGTAGCTCAGCGCCTCGGGCTGCAGCCAGGCTGCCGTGAGCGCCGCCGCGCCCGCAACCGCGAAGCCCAGAGCCAGCCGCACGCGCCCCGGCACGCCCTTGTGGCTGGCGCGGCTGACCTTGGCGTAGTCGTCCACGAAGCCGATGAGCCCGAAGGCCAGGGTCACCGCCAGCACCATCCAGACATAGCCGTTATCGAGCCGCGCCCAGAGCAGCGTCGAGACGACGAGCGCACCGAGGATCAGCACGCCACCCATGGTTGGCGTGCCCGCCTTGGTGAGGATGTGGCTCTCCGGCCCGTCGGTGCGGATAGGCTGGCCGTTTCTCTGCCGCCGCCGCAGCAGGTCGATCAGCGGCCGCCCGAAGAGGAAGCCGAAGATGAGCGCGGTCAGGAATGCCCCCCCTGCGCGAAAGGTGATGTAGCGGAAGAGGTTGAAGATGTCGCCGCCCTCGGACAGCGCGCTGAGGAAATAGAGCACCTAACCCTTGCCTCTTTCGGAAGACGGCATCGTCTGGCCCAGTTTGCGCAGCGCGTCAACCACGAGGCTGATGCGCGATCCCTTCGAGCCCTTTACAAGCACCACGTCGCCCGGGTCGATCAGCCTGTGGGCCTCGCGCGCCAGCTCCTCGGCGCTTTCGGCCCAGCGCCCGCGCTGTGCCTCGGGCAGCGCCTGCCAGAGTGCGCGCATGCGCGCGCCCGCGCAATGGACCCGCGCTACCCGGGCCATGGCGGGCTCGTCTGTCAGCGCGGCGTGCAGTCGGGCCTCGTCGGGGCCAAGCTCCAGCATGTCGCCGAGAATGGCGATGCGCCGCCCGCGCCCTACCCGTCCGATGTCGTCCACCGGCTGTGCCGCCGCCAGCACTTCGAGGGCAGCGCGCATCGAGGCGGGATTGGCGTTGAAGGCGTCGTCGATGAGTTCGATCCCCAGCCGTTCGTCTGCGCGGTCGAGTTGCACCCATTCGCGCGTGCCGCGCCCGGCGGGCGGCTGCCACTGGCCGAGCCCCAGTGCTGCGAGCGCCGGATCGGCACCCAGCGCGTGCACCACGCCCAGCACGCCGAGCGCGTTCTGCGCGAAATGCCGCCCCGGCTGGGTGAGGCGCAGCCGCACCGGCCCTCCCGGTATGGCCACGCTGACGACCGTCGCCCCGGGCGTCAGCGTGATTGACGTGGCGCGGATATCGGACTCTGCCGCTTCGCCGAAGGTCAGGATGCGCGCCCCCGCGGCCTCGGCGGCGGCGCGCAGGACGGGCAGGTGCGGGCTGTCGGCGGGTAGCACGGCGCTGCCGCCGGTCTCCAGCCCCAGCGCGATGGATCCCTTCTCGCGCGCTATGCCCTCCATTCCGTCGGCGAAGGCCTCCAGATGCGCGGGCGCAATGGTGGTGATCAGCACCGCATGGGGCCGCGCCAGCCGGGCGAGGGGAGCGATCTCGCCCGGGTGGTTCATGCCGATCTCGACGACCGCGAATTCCGTCTCGGGGCGCAACCGTGCGAGGGTCAGCGGCACGCCCCAGTGGTTGTTGTAGCTCGCTTCCGCCACCTGCACGCTACCCTCCGAGGCGAGTGCGGCGGCCAGCATCTCCTTCGCCGAAGTCTTGCCGACCGAGCCGGTGACGCCGATCACCCGCGCCGTGCCGCGAGCCCGCCCGGCGCGGCCCAGCGCCTCGAGCCCGGCCTGCACGTCACTCACCAGCAGGAGCGGCGCGGATGCCGCCACACCCTTCGGGCGCCGGGCGACCATCGCCGCGGCGGCGCCGCGCGCCAGCGCGTCGGCGACGAAGTCGTGCCCGTCGCGCGCCGCGCTCAGCGCCACGAAGAGATCGCCGGGACGGATCGTGCGGCTGTCGATCGACACGCCTGTGGCCACCCAGTCGCCTGTGGCGCTGCCTCCGGTGGCGCGCGCGGCTTCCTTGGCTGTCCAGAGCGCACTCATGCGCCGCGTCCGTCGAGCGCCGCCACGCTGACGCTCGCCTGTTCGATATCGTCAAAGGGGAACACCTGATCACCCACGATCTGTCCCTGCTCGTGGCCCTTTCCCGCGATCAGCAGCGCATCACCGGGCCCCAGCGCATCGACCCCGCGCAGGATGGCCTCGGCGCGGTCACCGATCTCGGTGGCGTCCGGGTGGCCTTGCAGGATTTGCGCGCGAATAGCCGCAGGATCTTCGGATCTCGGATTATCATCTGTCACGATAACGACATCCGCTCCGCCTGCTGCGGCCTGGCCCATGAGCGGCCGTTTGCCCCGGTCGCGGTCGCCGCCCGCGCCGAAGACGACGAGGATGCGGCCAAGCACATGCGGCCGCAGCGCGGCAAGCGCCGTGGCCAGCGCATCAGGCGTATGCGCGTAATCGACATAGACAGCGGCCCCGTTCGCGCGCCGCGCGGCGAGGTCCATGCGCCCGCGAACGGTGGCGAGCCGTTCCAGCGCTGCGAAGACCGCCGCGGGTGGCTCGGCGCAGGCCAGCACCAGCCCGGCGGCGACGAGCGCGTTATGCGCCTGAAAGCCCCCGATCAGATCGAGCCGCACCTGATGCACCACCCCTCGCCAGCGGAAGCGAAGCTCCTGACCGGTTGCGTGGAACCGCTGCGCCTCGATCGCCAGATCGGCCGTTGCGCCATGGCCGACACCCAGAACCCGTTGCCCGCGCCCGGCGGCCTGCGCCGCGAGCAGCGGGCCCTTCGCATCGTCGAGGTTGATCACCGCCGCGCCGGTGGCGGGGAGAATACGGCTGAAGAGTCCCGCCTTGGCGGCGAAATAGGCCTCCATCGAGCCGTGATAGTCGAGATGGTCCTGGCTGAAGTTGGTGAAGGCCGCCGCCGCCAGATGAACCCCGTCGAGGCGGCGCTGGTCGAGCCCGTGGCTCGAAGCCTCCATCGCCAGATGCGTCACTCCCGCGGCAGACATCTCCGCCAGCAGCCGGTGCAGCGTCAGAGTGTCGGGCGTGGTGTGAGCAAGCGGCGCCGAGAAGGCGCCCTCCACCCCGGTAGTGCCGAGGTTCGCCGCCTCGCGCCCCAGCGCGGCCCAGATCTGGCGGGTGAAGCTCGCCACCGAACTCTTTCCGTTGGTGCCGGTGACCGCCACGATGACCTCGGGCTGGGCGTCGAACCAGCGCGCCGCCGCCTGGGCAAGCGCCAGCCGCGGGTCGGGCACGACGACAAGAACGGCATCGCTGCCCACCAGCGCGCCCTCGGCTTCGGCGGCGCCCTGCGGGTCGGTCAGGATGGCGGTGGCGCCCATGCGCAGCGCGTAGGGAATGAACTCGGCGCCATGCACGCGGCTGCCGGGCAGAGCCGCGAAGAGATGACCCGGACGCACCGCGCGGCTGTCGAGTTCAAGCCCCGTGACGCGCCGCGCCCCGCCTGCCGCCAGCCCCAGCGCAGCGAGGCTCTTCGACCGTGCTTCCTGCCCCTTCATCGCCTGCCGCCCCACCATGTGCGCCGCCCTATCGCGCGGTCAGCCTTAGCGCGATGCCGGGATCGGGCGCAATCTCGGGCCGCAAACCCAGCACCGGCGCGGTGCGGCGGATCACCTCGGCGGCAACCGGAACGGCTGTCCAGCCCGCGGTGCGTTTTGTCTCGCCCAGGGCGCGCACCTGCGGTTCGTCGAGCGAGAGCACCAGAACGTACTCCGGTGCATATGCGGGGAAAATGCCGGCGAAGGTGGCGATCACCCGATCCTCGTAGTAGCCGCCCGTTGGTTTGGGCTTGTCGGCGGTGCCGGTCTTGCCGCCCACGGCATAGCCCGGAACCTCGGCCATCGAGGCGGTGCCATGGGTGACCACGCCGCGCAGCATCTCGCGCAGGATGGCCGAGGTCTCTGCCGAGACGATGCGCTCTCCGGGCGGCGACGGCGCATTCTGGAGCAAAAGCGTGGGCGTCACGCGCGTGCCGCCGTTTACCAGGCTAGCATAAGCCGCGGCAAGCTGCACGGCGCTCACCGAGACACCGTGGCCGTAGGAGATGGTCATCGCGGAAAGCTCGCCCCAGCGCTGGGGAACCAGCGGAACGGCGCGACGCACGCCCGAAAGTTCTATAGGCGGAGGCTCAAGCAGCCCCAGCCGGGCGAGAAAGTTGCGCTGCCGCTCTGGTCCGATCGCCTGGGCGAGCCGTGCCGTGCCGATGTTGGAACTTTTCACCAGCACGTCGGTCAGGGTTTGTTGCGGCCCGTGGCTGCGGAAGTCGGTGATCGAGAAGCCAGATATGCGCAGCGGGCCGCGCGTGTCGATCAGCGTGCCGGGCCGCGCGATGCCTTCTTCCAGCGCCTGGGCAACAGTGAAGAGCTTGAAAGTCGATCCCTGCTCGTAGAGCCCCAGCGCCGCGCGGTCGAAGAGCGGGTCTCGCGCAGCCTCGGCTGCGTCGCGCGGCGGCTCGGGGCGATCGTTCGGGTCGAAATCCGGGAGCGAAGCGTAGGCCAGGATCTCGCCCGTTGCCACCTTCATCAGCACCGCGGTGGCGCCCGAGGCCCCCATCACCCGCATACCGCCTTCGAGCACTTCCTCCACCACGGTCTGCGCCACCAGATCGAGCGCGAGAGCGACCGGCGTGCCGTCGCCCTCCGGGTCGCGCAGCCGGTCGTCGAGCGCCGCCTCGACGCCTGCGACGCCCTGCAGTTCCGCCGCCTGAACACCCTCGTGAACGAATTTCACCCCGCCCAGCACATGCGCGGCCAGCGGGCCGTTGGGGT
>PHEG01000616.1 GCA_002842835.1 Alphaproteobacteria bacterium HGW-Alphaproteobacteria-2
CGAGGCGCAGCGCGGCTACGAACTCAACGCCCGCGTCATCACCGCCGCCGACCAGATGCTGGCGGCCACCACGCAGATCCGATGAGCCGCGCGCGCCTCCTCGCCGCGGCGCTTCTGGCGCTCGCCGCACCCGCCGCCGCCGAAAGCCTCGTCGCCGCGCGCATCCTGCCCGCGCGCACCCTGCTCGCGCCCGGCGATCTGGCGCTGGCCGCCGCGCCGGTGCCCGGTGCTCTTTCCGACCCGGCCGCAGTGCTGGGCCTCGAGACGCGCGTCACGCTCTATGCCGGGCGGCCCATCCGCCCGGGCGATGTCGGCCCGCCCGCGCTGGTGGAACGCAACCAGTTGGTCACGCTCGCCTACCGGCAGGGCGGCGTGGAGATCCGTGCCGAAGGCCGCGCACTGGGCCGTGCTGCATTGGGTGAGCCGGTGCGGGTCATGAATATCGCCTCGCGCAACACCCTGGTCGGCCGGGTGACGGGCGCGGGCCATGTCGCCGTCGGCAGTGCGACGGAGGAGTGACCATGCCCGGAAGACGGGTCTTTGTTCTCCTCGCCGCCCTGCCGCTCGCGGCGGGCTGCGCGAAGATCGATCACCTCGGGCGGCCGCCTAGCTTCGCCCCGGTTCATGCGTCGCAGGAATTTGCCGCCATGGCCGCGCCCGGCCCGGTGCATCTCGGCGAGGCCCTGGGCGCAGAGCCGGTGCGCCCCGCCTCGCTCTGGCGCGGCTCGCGCCAGTCGCTGCTGGGCGACCGGCGCGCCAGCACGCGCGGCGACATCCTGACGGTGGTTGGTTCCTGCGCTCCTCGGCCTGCCCGATCTCGTCCGCCGCGTGTTGCCCGGCGGCGCCACACTCGCCCCGGCGGTCTCCAGCACTTCGACATCCGAAACCCGCGGTGAAGGTTCGGTGCGCCGCACCGAGGAGCTCACCCTGCGGGTCGCCGCCACGGTGGTCGATGTGCTGCCGAACGGGCATCTGCGCATCGAGGGCACGCAGGAGATTCGGGTGAACTTCGAACTGCGCGAGCTGCTCATCAGCGGCATCGTTCGCCCCGAGGACATCTCGCGCCAGAACGAGATCCCGCATGACAAGATCGCCGCGGCGCGCATCTCCTACGGCGGGCGCGGGCAGATCACCGACCTCCAGCAACCGCGGCTCGGCCAGCAGGTGCTGGACGCGCTGCTGCCGTTCTAGGCCCGGCGATGCGGCGGCTGCTCCCTTTTCTCCTCGCGCTTGTCGGGCTCGTCGGCGGCACGGCGGGGGGGTATTTCCTGCGCCCTGCGCTCGAACCCTCGGACGAGGCCACCGCCGGGGAGCGGGCCGACGCGGCGCATCCGAAGGAAGAAGCGGGCGAGTTCGTGCGTCTCAACAACCAGTTCATCGTGCCCCTGGTCGAGGGCGAGCGCGTCGCGGGCATGGTGGTGCTCACCCTCAGCATCGAGGTGGCGCCGGGGGCCTCGGATCGGGTCTTCGCGAACGAGCCGCGG
>PHEG01000617.1 GCA_002842835.1 Alphaproteobacteria bacterium HGW-Alphaproteobacteria-2
GCTCAGGATCACCATGCTCTGCGTATTGGCGATATGCGAATAGAGACTTTCCATCTCCGGCTGCGCCTGCGTCAGCAATCGCGAGTTGCGTTCACGCAACTCATTCAGCTGATGGGTGGCGGCAGGCTCGGTTTCCGGCCGCAGATTGACGGCCAGCCCGGTCTCAATACAGCGCTCCCATGAGCGCTGGATGGGCTCCGGCAACAAGCCGTCCGGCAACTCGCCACGATCCTGAAGCTGCTCACGCGCATTGCGAATTTGATGAAGGTAATTGGATCGGCTCATAACTGTCTCAACTGTCTCAATTTGAGCATGGAAAGTGTCTCATTCTGCACGCATCACAACCGAAACACAATGACATAGAAAAAATAATGCAATTAATCAGTGACTAAGCAGTCACCAAGAACAGGCACGCTATCTGCTATATATACCTCACGCTAAGGATTCGCAGATTAAATGACTGAGCGGGCAAATCACCACATTGCGCAGTACGCTTAATCCGCCCGCTCATTTAATCAACGATCCCGCACCAAACCATTTGGGTTCAAGTGGTTGATGTCAGTAAATCCATTTTCAGAGGAGTTAAGTAATGAGTCTTGAAAGCTTGAAGAATCTTGGCGTAGCCATCCCCTACAAAGCCAAATATGACAATTTTATCGGTGGCAAATGGGTCGCTCCTGTCGATGGCCAGTACTTCGACAACATCAGCCCGATTACCGGTAAAGCATTCTGCCAAATCGCACGCTCTAGCGAGAAGGACGTTAATCTGGCACTGGATGCCGCTCATGCTGCCAGGGAAGCCTGGGGCAAGACCTCAACCACAGCCCGTGCCAATATCCTGCTGAAAATCGCCGATATCATGGAAGATATCATGGAAGCGAACCTGGAAAAGATTGCCATCGCCGAAACCATCGACAACGGCAAACCGATCCGCGAAACCATGAATGCCGACATCCCGCTGGCGATCGACCATTTCCGCTATTTCGCCGGTGCCATCCGCGCACAGGAAGGCGGCATCAGCGAAATCGACCACGAAACCATGGCCTACCATTTTCATGAGCCGCTGGGCGTCGTCGGCCAGATCATCCCCTGGAACTTCCCGATCCTGATGGCCGCCTGGAAACTGGCACCGGCGCTGGCCGCAGGTAATGTCATCGTCATGAAGCCGGCAGAGCAAACCCCGGCCTCTATCCTGGTGGTGATGGAATTGGTTGGTCACTTGCTGCCGCCAGGTGTGCTCAACATCGTCAACGGTCACGGTGTAGAAGTCGGCAAGCCACTGGCAACCAGCCCGCGCATCGCCAAGATCGCCTTCACCGGCTCTACTTCGGTCGGCCGCCTGATCATGCAATACGCATCACAGAACCTGATCCCGTCAACACTGGAACTCGGTGGCAAGTCGCCCAACATCTTCTTCGAAGACATCATGGATGCCGACGACGCCTACTTCGACAAGTGC
>PHEG01000618.1 GCA_002842835.1 Alphaproteobacteria bacterium HGW-Alphaproteobacteria-2
AACTACCTCGAACAGCAGATCGGCCTCTTGCTCGCCAACCATGGCGTGCCGGTCGAGATCGGGCCATCGCAGACTCCCATCCCGATCCATTTCGCGCTGACCGACACGCGCGAGACCGTGCCGCAGGAGGGGACGCTGGCCTTCCCGCTACGCGACGCCTTCGACGTGCCCGACCTGTCGGCCACCCACGACGAGATCGTCAACGGCACCGGTTTCCGCTACCCCGACGGCGCGCAACCGCTTTCGCCCTTTCCAGCACCGCGGATCGATTACTCGCTGGCGCGGCTGGCGCATTACACCGCCACCGACCCGGGCCATTTTCAGAACCACGTCATCTTCACCAACTACCAGTTCTACGTCGATGCATTCGAGGCTTTCGCCCGTGCCGCGCTGGCCGATCCCGCCTCGGGCTACGAGGCGCTGGTGGTGCCCGGAAATACCGTTCTGCGTGCCGCAGATGCCACCGCGCCAGCGCTGGCGCACGCCCCGCAGATGCCCGCCTATCATCTCACCTGGCCCGGCGGGCAGGGCGTCAGCCTGGTCAACATTGGCGTCGGCCCCTCGAACGCCAAGACGGCGACAGACCATATCGCCGTGCTGCGCCCGCATGCCTGGCTGATGTTGGGCCACTGCGCCGGGCTGCGCCACGGAGGCAGTGGCCGAGGTCACGGAACTCGAGGGGTTCGATCTCAAGCGCATCATGCGCACCGGCACCGTGGCCACCATCGACAACCGCAACTGGGAGCTGCGCGACCAGTCCGGCCCGGTGCAGCGGCTGTCGCAGTCGCGCGCCATCGCGCTCGACATGGAATCAGCCACCGTGGCGGCCAACGGCTTCCGCTTCCGGGTGCCCTATGGCACGCTGCTCTGCGTCTCCGATAAGCCGCTGCATGGCGAGCTGAAGCTGCCCGGCATGGCATCGGATTTCTACCGCACGCAGGTCGGGCGGCACCTGCGGATCGGCATCCGCGCCATGGAAAAGCTGCGCGAAATGCCACTCGAGCGCATCCACTCGCGCAAGCTGCGCAGCTTCGCCGAGACAGCTTTCCTTTAAACGGAGCCGGGGAAGGCCGCAAAATGCGTGTTTTTTGGCGCCAAGCTGCGCCTAATTGTTGTGTCATGCTACGACATAGCGTTTAATACGCGCGTTCTACCCCAAGAAACTGGGAACGGAGGAGCAGTGACATGGCACAGAAACCGATGACCAAGACCCAACTCGTGGCAAGCCTTGCCGAGGCTGCCGGACTCGACAAGAAATCTGCAGGCGCCGCGATTGATGCGCTGGGAGAGATCGTCAACCGCGAGGTCGCCTCGGGCGGCGCCGTCACCCTGCCGGGCATCGGCAAGGTCTTCTGCCGCGCGCGCCCGGCGCGCATGGTGCGCAAC
>PHEG01000619.1 GCA_002842835.1 Alphaproteobacteria bacterium HGW-Alphaproteobacteria-2
GATGGACAGGTGCCAGGCGCGGCATGGCATCGGCTCCCGGGACGGCGCCCGCATGGCGCGCGGCGCGAAGAACTGTTGCAGGGGAATATAGCCCTCCCCAGCGAATCACAAGCCACGCCGCCGGGCGGGGCACTGGATCAGGCAATGCCCCACCGGGTGGTGTATGAGCGGTGTGACCTTCGCCCCATATCTTCCTCCGCTTTGAGAGTTGCTTCGGTTTATCTGGGCAGCCGGAGCGAGTGGATTTTCCGCGTATGAACCGGACCAGAAATTGATCCAGCGGATCAATTTCCCGGCGATTGAGCCGCATGACGCTGCGAGCACGGAGAAGACCGAGGCAAGACGACCACGCCCGAACCACAGCCCGGCATTCAAGGCGAAAGTGGCGGTGGCCGCGATCAGGGACGAGAGTTAGGGGACCGTGGTCCCGGTGGGGCCGCATAAGCCCCCGAGCGCTGAGCGAGTTGGCGCAGGTTTCTCCAGCTGAAACCGACACGGTTCTGTGCAGGCTGGAGCAGGTCAAACAGGACAGATCGCGAACAAAACTGTAAACGCATCTGTAAACATCGAGGGGCGCGTAGTGCCGATCCCTGGCCAAGTAATTGAAAATGAATGGAGGCGAGTACCGGAATCGAACCGGTCTACACGGATTTGCAATCCGCTGCGTAACCTCTCCGCCAACTCGCCTTGCCGCCTGCACCGCTAGCGCATGGCGCACGAACGCGCAAGACCGGGCCTCAGGCGCGCGCTACCTTCTCGGCCAGCGCCTCGGCCGCCGCTTCGGCCTGCGCGGCCAGTTCCGCCAGCCCGTCGGCCAGCCCCGCTGGCAGCACCGCCGCCCCGCCGGCCATCAGCAGCAGCCGCGAGTCGGTCAGCCGCCCAACCTGTTCGGCCAGCACCCGTGCCTCTGCGTCCAGCAGCCCGGCGGCGGCGTGCAGATAAGGCTCCTCGCCGTCCTGGCAGGCAACGCGGAAATTGCGCCCGCCGATCACGACCTCAAGCTCCGGCATGATGCACCTCCCCGCTCTCCAGAATCGGCGCGAGCCTGCCGAGGATGTCCTCGATCTCGCTGCGCTCCGACGCCCGCAAGGCGCGCAGCGCCGCAAGCTCGTCGCGCAGCCGCGCGGCCTCGGTCTCGGCTCTCGCGGCGCGCGCCTCGGCGGCGGCCAGGGCCGACTCCGGTGTCGCGTGCCCGTGCGAGGCGGGCAACGCATCGCTCAGCGCCGCGATCCGCTCCAGCGCCTCGGCGATGCGCCGCTGATGCTCCTCGATCTCGCTCATACTGCCATCCTCACTGCGCCGCGCGAATCGTGCGCCGCGCTTCCGTGGCCAGAGTGTAACCAAAACGTCACCGGAATGCTGCCCCCGGCACGCCGCGCGGCCCACGCGGCTTGCGCTCCGCGCCGGGGCTGCTATCACCCGCGCAATCCGCGCCAGGGAGCCAGCCGATGGACATCGCCGAGATCCGCCGCCACCACCCGCAG
>PHEG01000109.1 GCA_002842835.1 Alphaproteobacteria bacterium HGW-Alphaproteobacteria-2
ATCACCGCACCGGGGAAATATCGAAGCACCGCAGCCTCGCCGATGGCCTTGCTGCGGGCATAGGCGCTGTCGCTTTCGGGGTCGGCGCCGATCGCGGAGAGATGCACCAGATGCGCCACACCTTCCTCGGCGGCGATGCGCGCGATGCGCGCCGCGCCCTCGTGCTGGACCGTATCGAAGCGCTGCGCGCCGCTCTCGGAGAGAATGCCCACGCAGTTGACCACCGCGTCGGCGCCGCGGATCGCGGCGTGCGTCGAGGCCTCGTCGCGCAGATTGGCAAAGACGGGCTCGACCTGGCCCACAACGCCGTAGGGGCGGACGAAATGCGCCTCGTTGGGCCGCCGCACCGCCACCCGGACACGCCATCCCGCGCGGGCCATGCGCTGGGCGACGTAGCGCCCGACAAAGCCCGAACCGCCGAATATGGTGACGAGTCTTGCCATCGCGGCCTCCCGTTGCGGCTGTTGCGCTTGGCATAGCCGTGCCGCCCCGCCCGGGCAAGGCGCAAATCGGCGCGGCTGATCCGTGGGGCCGTTGACACGCCTCCGGGGCGGCTGTATCAGCCGCTCCCACGACACCTGCCCAGGTGGCGGAACTGGTAGACGCGCTAGCTTCAGGTGCTAGTGCCCGTACGGGCGTGGAGGTTCGAGTCCTCTCCTGGGCACCATCACCCCCGCCGCCCCCCGGGCGCGACGCGAGGGAAATGTTTTGGCGAACCACCTCTACCGGAATGATCTTCCCGACGGGCTCGAACTGGGTCCCGTGGTGGCAATCGACTGCGAGACACTGGGCCTGATCCCGCACCGCGACCGGCTCTGCCTCGTGCAGTTGTCGGGCGGCGACGGGCACGCGCATCTGGTGCAGATCGCGCGCGACCAGGGGGCGGCGCCGAATCTCGTCCGGTTGCTGGCCGACCCGGGCGTGCTTAAGCTCTTTCATTTCGGGCGTTTCGACATCGCCGTGCTGCTGCATCGCTTCGGCGTGCTGGCCGCGCCCGTGTGGTGCACCAAGATCGCCTCGAAACTCACCCGCACCTACACCGACAAGCACGGACTCAAATACCTGTTGCAAGAGATGCTGGGAGTGGACATCTCCAAGCATCAGCAGAGTTCGGATTGGGGAGCGGCCACACTGAGCGCAGCGCAACTCGACTACGCTGCCGCAGACGTGCTCTATCTGCACCGGCTGAAGGAAGAACTGGAGGTGCGCCTTACGCGCGAGGGGCGTGAAGCGCTGGCACAGGCCTGTTTCGACTTCCTGCCCGCCCGTGCGAAGCTCGACCTCGAGGGTTGGCCGGAAATCGACATCTTCGCTCACTGAGGTCTCGCAGATGCCCGAAACCCGCGCCAAGGAGACCTTCATCACCATCGGGCGGCGGGTGATCGCGCGCGAGGCAGGGGCGCTCGCCGTGCTGGCCGAGGCGCTCGACGGCGCCTTCGCCGAGGCTGCGGCGCTGTTGCTCGATGTGCGGGGGCGGGTGATCGTCTCCGGCATGGGCAAGTCGGGGCATGTGGCGCGCAAGATCGCCGCCACGCTCGCCTCTACCGGCACGCCCGCGCAGTTCGTCCATCCCGCCGAGGCCAGCCACGGCGATCTCGGCATGATCTCGGCGGGCGACGTGGTTGTGATGCTGTCGAACTCGGGCGAGACGCCGGAGCTTGCGGACATGATCGCCCACACCCGGCGCTTCTCCATCCCGCTGATCGGCGTTGCAGGGGTGGCGGGCTCGACGCTTCTGCGCCGTGCCGATGTCGCCATCCTGTTGCCTCAGGTGCCCGAGGCCTGTGAGACCGGCATCGTGCCCACTACCTCGACGACGATGACCCTGGCGCTTGGCGATGCGCTGGCAATCGCGCTGATGGAGCACCGCCAGTTCACGCCCGAGAACTTCCGCGATTTCCATCCGGGCGGAAAGCTGGGCGCCCGGCTCGCGCGGGTGGCGGACCTGATGCACACCGGCGCGGCGCTGCCGCTCGTCGCCGAGGATGCGCCGATGACGGAGGCGCTGATCGTGATGAGCCGCAAGGGCTTCGGCGTCGTCGGGGTGATGGACGCGGAGGGAACGCTTGCGGGGGTCGTCACCGACGGTGACCTCAGGCGGCACATGGCCGGGCTTCTGGACCGGCGCGCCAGCGAGGTCATGACGCGCAGCCCCATCACCATCCGTGGCGACCGGCTGGCGCAGGAAGCGGTAGCGCTGATGAACCGCAACAAGGTCACCTGCCTCTTCGTCACCGAGGCCCCGCGTTCGCCCGGCGGTGCCGGTCGGGCCGAAGGGCTGCTGCACATCCACGACTGCCTGCGCGCCGGGGTCGCCTGAGCGTGGGAAGCCCGCCTACCAACGGACCCGGTCTGCGCCAGCGACTGCTGCGCTGGGCCAGGCTTGTGCTGCCGGTGTTCGCGCTCGTTCTGCTCTCGACGCTCTTCATGCTGCTGAGCGAGCGCGAGCCGATGCCCGTTCCCGACCTCGCCCCCGAGGGAATTCGTGCCGAAGGCGCCCGCATCGAGAGTGCCGCGCGCGAGATGCTGGCCGACCGCGAGCGCGGCAACCGCGCCCTGGCGGAGGGGTTGTCGCTTGATCTGCAGGCGCCGGGCGGGATGCAGATCAGCCTCTCGGCACGCGGGGGCGACATCCGTCTTGCCGAGAATCGCGCCGAGTTCTGGGATGGCGTAGAGATCGCCACCAGCACGGGCTACAGGCTGCACGCCGATCGGCTCAAGGCAGACCTCAAAACCCTCGAGGTGGAGAGCGTGGGACCGGTTACCGGCGAGGGACCGGCGGGGCGTCTCTCGGCCGAATACATGCGCGTTAATCCCGACCGCAGCGGCAACAACGCACATGTTCTTGTTTTCAAGGGAAGCGTACGGCTGGTATATGAACCGGATAGCTGACAGGAAAGGGGCCGCCATGCGTGTCGTTCTTGCCGCCTTCGCGATGCTGCTGCTGTCCCAGGCGGGTGGCGCGCTTGCCCAGGGCGCGAACGTGCCTTTCGGCGGGCTGAGCCATGACGGCAAGGCGCCGGTCGAGGTGACGGCCGATCAACTCGACATCGACCAGCAGAGCGGCGTCGCGCTCTTTACCGGCAACGTGCGGGTAGCGCAGGGCGAGCTACGCATCGCCTCGCCGCGGCTGCGCGTCGAGTATTCGCGGCGCAGCGCCGAAGGCGCGGGCGGGCAGATCGAGAAGATGCACGCCACAGGCGGCGTGACGATCAACAACGGCCGTGCCACCGCCGAGTCCGCCGAGGCCGAGTATTCTGTTGCCACCGGCATCGTCGTGATGACCAGCAACGTGGTGCTGGTGCAGGACGAGAACGTGCTGGCGGGAGACCGCTTCGACGTCGATCTGCGCGCCGGGCGCGGAGTGATGACCGGACGGGTGCGGACCATCCTCCAGCAGAGCGGGGGGGAATGACGCCGGCGCCCAAACTCGCGCTTGTGCGAAGCCAGTCCGGGCTCAGTGTCATCGGCCTGCGCAAAAGTTACAGCGGGAGACCGGTTATCCGCGACATCAACCTTGATCTCGACCGCGGCGAAGTGGTGGCGCTGCTCGGTCCCAACGGTTCGGGCAAGACGACCTGCTTCTACGCCGTGGCCGGGCTGATCCGCGCCGATGCGGGCAGCGTCTGCGTCGATGGTGCCGAGGTGGCCGACGAACCGATGTATCGCAGGGCGCTGCGCGGCATCGGCTATCTGCCGCAGGAGGCGTCGATCTTCCGTGGCCTCTCGGTCGAGGACAATATCCTCGCCGTGCTCGAACTCCGCGAGCCCGACCGCGGCGCGCGCGCCGACCGGCTGGAAGAGCTGCTCTGGGAGTTCTCGGTTGAGCATCTGCGCCATGCGCCCGCGCTCGCGCTCTCGGGCGGTGAGCGGCGACGGGTGGAGATCGCGCGCTGCCTGGCCTCGAGCCCCAGCTACCTTCTGCTGGACGAGCCCTTCGCAGGGGTCGATCCGATCGCCGTGGGCGAGATCCGCGAGATCGTCTCGCGGCTCAGCGAGCGCGGCATCGGCGTGCTGATCACCGACCACAACGTGCGTGAGACGCTGGGCATAGTGGACCGCGCCTATATCCTGCACGACGGCGTGGTGCTGATGAGCGGCACCGCCGCCGAGGTGGTGGAGGACGAGAACGTCCGCCGCGTCTATCTGGGGCAGAATTTCAGGATTTCCTGAGGGGAGAGCATGGCGCGGCGCGGCAGTCTCTCGCTCGGGATGCGGCAGCGCGCGGGGCTGATGCCCGCGCTGGCCGAAAGCCTCGCCGTGCTGCGCATGCCGCTCGCCGATCTCGCCGAGTTCCTGTCCCGCGAGGCGGATGAGAATCCGCTCCTCGATTACCGCCCGCCCCCGCTGCCTGCCGGGGGAAGCGGTGGCATCGACAGCTCCGTGCTAGCTGCATCCGAGAGCCGCGGCGCCTTCCTGCGCCGCCAGATCGCGGAGCAACGCCTTGCACCGGATGTGCGCGCGGTGGCCGATTACCTGACCGAGGAACTGTCCGAAGAGGGGTTTCTCACTGCGCCCTGCGACGAGATCGCGGCGCGGCTGGGCCTTCCCGAGGCACTGATCGCGGCAGGGCTCGCCGCGCTCCAGTCCTGCGAGCCCACCGGCATCGGTGCGCGCGACCTGGGCGAGTGCCTGCGGCTCCAGCTTGCCGAGGCGGGAATTGCGCCTGCCGTGGCCACGGCCCTGACGGCGCATCTGCCTGCCGCGGCACGGAAGGACTGGCGCGCCATTGCCCGTGCGAGCGGCCTGCCGCCCGCCGAGATCGCGGCTGGGGGCGCGTGCCTGGCCCGGCTCTCGCCGCGGCCCTTGCCGCTCGATACGTCCACACGGCGCGGCGCTACCTCGCAGAGCGGCGCGCCCGGGCGCGGCAGCTTGTCGGTGCGATGGCCTACCGGCGCCGAACGCTGCTGCGCGTGGCGCGCGCCATGGTGGCCCGCCAGCAGGCCTTCTTCACCGAGGGGCCCGGCCATCTGCGGCCGCTCACCCGCGCTGCGCTGGCGGCGGAACTGGGGCTGCATGTCTCGACGGTTGGTCGCGCGCTTGCCGACAAGGCGGTTGCCTCGCCTCAGGGCACGCATCCAGCGAGCCTGTTCTTTCCCGCAGGCGTAGGCAGCAGCGAAGGCGGCGAGATCTCGGCACCCTCGGTCCAGCGTCGGATTCGGCAGATGATCGCTGCCGAGCCTGCGGGCGCGCCGCTTAGCGACGCCGCGATCGCCGCCGAGTTGCAGCGCATGGGCGTTGACATCGCCCGGCGGACTGTAGCCAAATACAGGGAATGCATGAGCATACCGCCATCGTTCCGGCGGCGCGGGGTCCAGCGCCGAACCTGACAGCGCCCCTGCCGTGGGGTGGTCATGCCTCGGCACATTTCCTGCCCATTTATCCGCAGGCCAGCGTGCCGCGCCCCGCACCGCAGAGGGCGGCAGGCGGCGTGGGCGCCTGCCCGTCGCAACCCCAGGAGGCCCCATGCGCTATCAGATTTCAGGCAAGCAGATAGACATCGGAGCGGCTCTGAAGACTCATGTCGAGCAGGCGCTTGGCGCCGCTGTCGGCAAATATGCCGAGCGCCCAACGGACGCGCAGGTCACCTTCTCGCGCGATGCGCATGAATTCGTCTGCGAGGCGGTCGTGCATCTCTCTACCGGCCTCACGGCCCAGGCGAGCGCGCGGGATACGGAGATCTACGCCAGTTTCGAGCGCTGTTGCGACCGGATGGAAAAGCAGCTTCGCCGCTACAAGCGGCGGCTGAAGAACCATCACCGCGACCGCAC
>PHEG01000110.1 GCA_002842835.1 Alphaproteobacteria bacterium HGW-Alphaproteobacteria-2
CGGGCAAGCGCCAGATCGGCGCGGGCGGCCTCGGCCGCGGCAGCCAGATCGGCGGCGCGGGCCTCGGCGGCGGCAAGCCGCGAATCAGTCTCGGCCAGGCGCGCCTCGGCGGCAGTGCGCGCCTCGGCCACCGCGGCCTCCTGGCGCTCGATCAGCGCGCGCAGGGCGGCGATCTCCTCGGGGTCGATGCCGGGTTGCGGTGCTGCGGCACTCTCGGCGGCGGGCCTGGCCTCCAGCCCCGCGAGCCGCGCCTCCAGCGCGTCGAGCCGGTCGGCCAGCGGCCCCGTCGCAGCGGCGA
Organism: Alphaproteobacteria bacterium HGW-Alphaproteobacteria-2; assembly: GCA_002842835.1. Taxonomy (GTDB): domain Bacteria; phylum Pseudomonadota; class Alphaproteobacteria; order Rhodobacterales; family Rhodobacteraceae; genus PHEG01. The sequence goes on from PHEG01000110.1 coordinate 299, forward strand.
GCGGGCCGGAGAGCGCCGCTTCCGCCGCGGCGGCCATCGCCTCGGCATCAGGCGCACGCGCGGGCTCTGCGGCCCGGGCCTCTGCTCCGGCGAGTCGCGCGTCGAGCGCGGCGATGCGCCCGTCGAACGAGGCGCGCAGTCCCTCGAGATCGGCTCGCAGCGCGTCGGCCCCTTCGGCGGTCGCATCCGGGTGGGCGCCGGGCCAGAGCCCGGGCGGCAGATACTGCGCCGCGCCGAAGCCGATGCCCGCCGCCACCAGCCCGCCAAGCACCAGCGGCACGAAGCCGCCACGGCGCTCCACCACAACCTCGCGCGGAGCGGGGCGCTCGGGAGGAGCCGCCATGGCATCGGCCGAATCGGTCTCTGGTTCTGCGGCCTGCTCCTCGCCGCTCCCGGCTGTCGCATCCGGCGTTGCGGTGCCGAGTTCTTCGAGGCTGGCCTCGGCGTCCGCCGGGACCTCTGCGCCGGGCTTTCCGGTCTCGTCGCGTGGCTCGTCCGGTCTGGCCAAGGCGTTCCTCCTTATTCACTGAAACAGGCACCGCGGCCCGGCCCCGCGCGGGGCGCGCGCCATCAGCTTAGAGCAGGGCGACGCGCCGGGGCAAGCCGCGCGGCTGCGTCACAAGGCGCGCGGGCGAAGCCCCGCCGCCAGCCCATCGCGCGGTGGCCTCCCCACGAGAAGGTGATTTGTCTGGCCGCGCCTCAGGCGCTTTGTCTCGCGGCGTCCAGAGACCGGAGCCCCCGATGACGACCGAACAACGCCCGCCCCTGCCGCCATTCACCGCCGAGACCGCCGCGCTGAAGGCGCGCCGCGCCGAGGATGCCTGGAACACCCGCGAGCCCGCCCGCGTGGCGCTGGCCTATACGCCCGACAGCCGCTGGCGCAACCGCTCGGAATTCTTCTCGGGCCGTGCCGCGATCGGGGCGTTTCTCACCCGCAAATGGGCGAAGGAGCTCGACTACAGACTGATCAAGGAGGTCTGGGCCTTCACCGCCAACCGAATCGCCGTGCGCTTCGTCTATGAATGGCACGACGCCGCGGGCGCCTGGCACCGCTCGCACGGCAACGAGCAGTGGGAGTTCGACGCCAATGGCCTGATGGCCCGCCGCGAAGCCTCGATCAACGATGTGGACATCGCCGAGGCCGAGCGGCTGTTCCGCTGGCCGCTCGGGCCCCGCCCCGAGGATCACCCGGGGCTGAGCGAGATGGGGCTTTAGACGCCACGCAGCCGCGTCATGAGCGGCGCTCGTCGAGCGCTGCCAGCGCATCCACCATCGCAGCCGCCTCGGGCCGGGCGGCGAGCAGCGGCGCAGTGCCCGGCCAGGTGCCCAGTGCCTCGGCCACCGCCGCGCTGAGGCAAAGCGCCAGCATCCCGGGCGCCGGTTCCAGCGCCTCCTCAGCCAGCAGCCGGGCGCTGCGCGGCGAGAAGAGCGCCACCACCCCCGGCCCGGCCAGCGCAGTGCGCGCGGCTGCGCTCAGGTGCCGCGCACGCTGGTCGTAGACCACGGCCTCGGCCACGCCATAGCCCGCCGCGCTCAGTGCCTCGCCCAGCGGTACCGCCACATGCCGGCCGCGCAGGTAGAGCAGCCGCGACCCGGGCGCGACCCGGGCGCGGATCAGCGCCAGCAGATCCTCCGCCGCGCCATCGGCAGACTCGGCCCCGAACCCTGCCGCGCGGGCCGCTTCCGCCGTGCGCGCACCCACGCAGAAGGCGGGCAGGACCGAGCCGGGAAGCAGTTCCGCCGCGCGCTCCGCCGCGTTCTCCGACGTCAAAACCAGCGCGTCCACCGCCGCGTCCGGCGCTGCCGCCACCGGCACGATGTCGAGTAGCGGCGCGACCAGCACCCGGTAGCGCCCCGGTAGCCGCGCCTCCACCGCGGCGGCGAAGCGGCGTGCCGCCCGTTCGGGGCGGGTCACGATCAGGCTGGGGCGATCGTCGGGCATCGAGGGCGCCTCCGGCCGGGATTGCCTGCCCGGCCCCCCGGTGCTACCCCGCGAGCCTGTCGCGGACAAGCCGGAGCACCGATGGCCCGCACCCTCACCCTGCTCGGGCTGGAGAGCAGTTGCGACGATACCGCCGCTGCGGTGGTGCGCCACAGCCCCGGCGCACCGCCCGAAATTCTCTCCAGCATCGTCTGGGGCCAGGGCGCGCTGCACGCGCCCTATGGCGGCGTGGTGCCCGAGATCGCCGCCCGCGCCCATGCCGAGAAGCTCGATCTGGCGGTCGAGGCGGCACTGGCCGGAGCGGGGCTCGGGCTCGCCGACATGGACGCCGTGGCTGTCACCGCGGGGCCCGGGCTCATCGGCGGCGTGCTGGCCGGGGTGATGTGCGCCAAGGGGCTGGCGGCGGGCGCGGGGTTGCCGCTCGTCGGGGTGAACCACCTCGCGGGCCACGCGCTCACCCCGCGGCTGACCGATGGCACCGCCTTCCCCTACCTGATGCTGCTCGTCTCGGGCGGGCATTGCCAGCTTCTGCGCGTCGCCGGGCCGGAAGATTTCACCCGCCTCGGCGGCACAATCGACGACGCGCCGGGCGAGGCCTTCGACAAGGTGGCGAAGCTCCTGGGCCTGCCGCAGCCCGGCGGCCCGGCGGTGGAGGCAGAGGCGGCGGCGGGCGATGCCGCGCGCTTCGCCTTCCCGCGCCCGCTGCTCGACCGGCCGGGGTGCGATCTCTCCTTCTCGGGGCTGAAGACGGCGGTGCTGCGCGCCCGCGATGCGCTGGTGGCCGGACAGGGCGGGCTGACGGTGCAGGACCGGCGCGACCTCTGCGCCTCCTTCCAGGCCGCGGTGCGCGACGTGCTCGCGGAGAAGACCCGCCGCGCCATCAAGGCCGCGGGGCCGGTCAGCGCGCTGGCGGTGGCGGGCGGCGTCGCCGCGAATGCCGTCATCCGCACCGCCCTTCAGGCGGTGGCCGAGGCGGCGCGCCTGCCATTCGCCGCGCCCCCTCTTGAACTTTGCACCGACAATGCCGCAATCATGGCCTGGGCAGGGATCGAGCTTTACCGCGCCGGGCGGCGCGACGGCATGAGCCTCGCCGCCCGCCCGCGCTGGCCGCTCGACACCCGGGCGGCGCCGCTGGTGGGCTCCGGCCGCAAGGGAGCCAAGGCATGAGCACGGCGCGCGCGCCCCTGATGACCCCGATCCTGATCGGCGGCTGCATCGTGCTGATGATGGGCTTCGCCATCCGGGCGAGCTTCGGCGTGTTCCAGATCCCGATCGCCGAGGAATTCGGCTGGGCGCGCGCCGAGTTCTCGCTCGCCATCGCCATCCAGAACCTCGCCTGGGGCATCGGCCAGCCTCTCTTCGGCGCCTTCGCGGAGCGTTTCGGAGACAGGCGGGCCATCGTGCTGGGCGCGCTGCTCTATGCGGGCGGGCTGGTACTCTCGTCCTTCGCGGTGACGCCCGGGGCGCATCAGTTGCTGGAAATCATGGTGGGCTTCGGCATCGCGGGCACCGGCTTTGGCGTGATCCTTGCCGTGGTCGGCCGCGCGACATCCGACGAGAACCGCTCGATCTCGCTGGCCATCGCCACGGCGGCGGGCTCGGCGGGGCAGGTGTTCGGTGCACCGGTGGCCGAATGGCTGCTCTCCATGATGCCCTGGCAATCGGTGTTCCTGGTCTTCGCGGCGGCGATCCTCGCCACGCTAATGGTGTTGCCGATGCTCCGCGCCCCCGCCCCCGCCAGCCGGGCGGAGCTGGAGGCGAGCATGGGGCAGGTGCTGGGCCGGGCGCTGCGCGACCCCTCCTTCACGCTCATCTTCCTCGGCTTCTTCTCCTGCGGCTACCAGCTTGCCTTCATCACCGCGCATTTCCCCGCGCTCCTACTCGAAGAAATACCTGCTCGCGGGCATCTACACGGCGCGCACCGTCGCCGCGGCGGCCTTCATGGCCTTCCCCATCACGCCCGGCTCGGTACTCGTCTTCTCCGCCGTGATGGGCTCCTTGTGGCTGGCCACGGTGCCGCTCACCTCGGGGCTCGTCGCCCATATCTACGGGCTGCGCTACATGGGAACGCTCTACGGCCTCGTCTTCTTCAGCCACCAGCTGGGCGGCTTCCTCGGCGTGTGGCTGGGCGGGCGGGTCTATGACATCACCGGCGACTACACGCTGGTGTGGTGGATCGGCGTCGGTGTCGGCGCGTTCTCGGCCATCGTGCATCTGCCGATCCGCGAGGCACCCTGGACCGCGCGCCCCACCGCCGCGGCCTGAGCGACGCGCAGCCCGAAGCCTGCGGATTCCGGCCCGCGAGGCACCGCACTGTCCGGCGCTTGTGCAGAGGCATCAAGCCGATCCCGGTACCAGCCGCCCGACCGGGACCGATCCCTCCCGAGCAGACACGACGGCTTGCATCCGCCGCGTGTCCGGGCAGACTGCCCCTCGCCGCCGCCGAGGAGCCCTGCCGTGACAGCCTTCCGCCCCGCAGACGACATCCGCGCCGCTTCCACCCTCGCGGCCTTCCTCGCCCGCGAGCGGCTGGCCTCCTACGAGGCGCTCGCCGCCCGCGCCGAGGCGGAACCGGAGGCGTTCTGGGCCGCCATGCTCGCCCTCGCAGGCACCCGCTGGCAGACTCCCCCCGAGCGGCTGCGCGATATCTCGGCCGGGGCCGAGCATGTCCGCTGGGGTCTGGGCGGGCGGCTGAATCTGAGCGAGACCTGTCTCGACGCACGGCTTGCGGGCGGTGACGGCGGGCGGGTGGCCATCGACTGGCTGGGCGAGGACGGCGCGCGACGGCGCTGGAGCTATGCCGACCTTGCCGCCGAGGCCGCACGGGTTGCCGCGGCGCTGCATGCCAGGGGCGTGCGGGCGGGCGACGCGGTGGGCATCTACATGCCGATGATCCCCGAGATCGCCGCAGCCTTCCTCGGCGTGGCCCGGCTAGGCGCCGTGGCGGTGCCGATGTTCTCGGGCTTTGCTGCACCGGCGCTGGCCGCGCGGCTCGCCGACGCCCGCGCCCGCGCAGTGCTGACCGCCGACGCCACACTGCGCGCAGGGCGGGTGGTGGCGCTCGAATCCGTGCTGGACGAGGCCCGCGCCGAGGCGCCCACGGTCGAGACCGTCATCAGCCTGCGCCGCTTCGGGATGGGCGGGCCGTGCGCGCAGGACTGGGCCGCTGCGGTAGGTGGCGCCGGGGCAGAGTTTGCCGCCGTTCCGGTGGCCAGCGACGCAGCCCTGATGATCGGCTACACCTCGGGCACCACCGGCCGACCCAAGGGCGTGATCCAGACCCATCTGGGCGTGCAGGGCAAGGCGGCCGCCGACTTCCTGCTCTGCCTCGACCTGAAGCCCGGCGACCGGCACCTCTGGATGACCGACATGGGCTGGGTCATGGGCCCGCTCACCCTGATCGCGGCGACGCTCGCCGGGGCCACGCTGGTGATGGCCGAGGGCGCGCCCGCCACGCCGAACGACCCGTTCCGCCTGCTCTCGGTCGCGGCACGGATGGCGGTCAGCCACCTCGGGGTCGCGCCCACCCTGGTGCGCCAGTACATGGCGCAGGACGCCGCGCCGCTCGCCGCGCTCAACCTGTCGCGCTTGCGTATTGTCGCATCAACCGGCGAGCCCTGGACTGAGGATGCCTGGGCCTGGCAGCTCGAACACATCTGCCGCCACCGCGCCGTGCCGCTCAACATCTCGGGCGGGACCGAGCTTTTCGGCGGCATCCTCACCTCGACGGTGCTGCACGACATCCGCCCCTGCGGCTTTTCGACGGCCTGCCTCGGGACGGGCGCGCGGGTCTTCCGCCCCGACGGCAGCGAGGCGGCACCGGGCGAGGTGGGCGAGTTGGTGGTCACGCAGCCGCCGCTGGGGCTGACGCCGGGCATCTGGGGCGACCCGGCGCGCTATCACGACACCTACTGGTCCACCTTCCCCGGCGTCTGGCGGCACGGCGACTGGGTGCGCCGCGACGCGGACGGCACATGGTTCATTCTCGGCCGTTCCGACGACACGCTCAACATCGCCGGCAAGCGCATCGGCCCGCCCGAGATCGAGGCGGCGCTGACGGCAGGGGGCGAGGTGATCGACGCCGCAGCCATCGGCGTGCCCGACCAGGTGAAGGGCATGGCGGTGGTCTGCGTCTGCGTGCCCGCGCCGGGGGTAACGCCCGACGCGGCGCTGGTGGCACGGCTGTCGGAGGCGGTGGCACGCGAGGTCGGCAAGCCCTTCCGCCCGCACGGCATCGCCTTTGCCCCCGCCCTGCCCAAGACGCGCAGCATGAAGACGATGCGCCGCGTGGTGCGCGCGGCCTGGCTGGGCGAGGACCCGGGCGATCTCTCGCCCTGCCAGAACCCCGAAACGCTGCCGGCCATCGCCGCGCTGCGGCCGACAGACGTCTAGGGACCACAACCGACCGATCGGCCATCGGCCCCCTGCCGCCTGCAAGTCACCCTCGCGTGGCCGCCCCGCCAGCCAGCGCCTGCCCCTCGGCAGCCAACTCCGCGCGCAGGAGTGGCAGGTCTTCGCGGAAGCCTTCGGCATCGCCGTAATCGGCGAAACCGGCATAGCGGCCATGTACGCCCGCCACGCGCAGCGCGTGCTTGATCGGGCACCAGTACTGCTCCGTGCGCGCCGCCACCTCGCGGGCGAAGGCGATCACCCCGTTGGCATAGCCGCAATAGACGCAGTTGAGCTTTTCCACCCCGTTGAGATAGGCCAGATGGTGCCGGTCGATCACCACATGGTCGCGGCGGCGCACCTTCGCGATGCCGTAGGCGGGAAAGCAGACGGCCTGATAGAGGCTGACGCAAAGGTCGAGCAACGCGAGGGGCACGATCAGGGCATAGATCACCGGCGCGGTGACCAGCACCTTCAGCCGCACACCGAGCAGATAGGGCAGCAGCGCCGCCTTCAGCGCCTTGTGCCGGCGGCGCATCTCGGCCTCGAAGACGACCCGGCGGCGCTCGATGCGATAGGCGAAGCGGGCGCGGCGCACCTCGATCTCCGCCTCCAGTTCGTCCTGCGCGGCGCGGATGCGGTCCACGAGTTCCGCGAGTGTCGGAGGGAGCGTGCCGGTCATGAGGCCTCCGTGACATCCCAGAGATCGGTGGAGAGGTATTTCAGGCCGCTGTCGCAGATGATCGCCGCCACGCGCCCGCCCGCGTGCGGGCCCGCCAGCAGGTGCAGTGCGGCGGCCACGTTGGCCCCGCCCGAGAAGCCGCCGAAGATACCCTCGATGCGGGCGAGGTCGCGGGCGGTCTGCCGCGCTTCTTCCCCGGTCACGGCAAGGCAGCCGTCCACCGCGGCGCCGTGGAGCAATGCAAGGTCGGCCATGGCGTAGCCGCCGCCCTGAATGGGGTGCGCCGGATCTGTGAGCGCCTCTCCCGCCAGCACGGCGGCGCCCGCGGGCTCCACCAGATAGCCCCGGATGCGCGGGTCGCGTGCCTTCAGAGCCCGGATGGTGCCCGCATAGGTGCCGCCCGAGCCGGCGAAATCCGCGAACGCGTCGAGCCGCCCTTCGGCCTGTTCCCATATCTCGGGGCCCGTCGTCGCCTCGTGCGCCGCGGCGTTGCCAGAGTGGCGGAACTGGTCGGCCCGGAACGCGCCGCGTTCGGCGGTGATCCGCACCGCTTCCGCCTCCACCAGCGCCAGGTCGGCGCCCGAGACCTCGCCGGGCCGCCCGCCCGGGGCCTGATCCACCAGCACCACCTCGGCCCCCAGCGCCGCCATCATCCGCGCCCGTTCAGCCGAGTTGCCGCGCGACATCACCGCGACGAAGGGATGGCCCTTGACCGCGCAGACGATGGCGAGCCCGGTGCCCATGTTTCCGGAGGTCAGCTCCACCACCATCTGACCGGGGGCGAGCGCGCCCGAGGCTTCCGCCGCCTCGACGATGCCGAGCGCCGCGCGGTCCTTCTTGGAAAGGCCGGGGTTGAGGTAGTCGAGCTTGGCGAGGATGCGGCCCCTCAGCCCGCACGCCGCCACCAGCCGGTCGAGCCAGACGGCGGGCGTGCCCCCGATGGCGCCGAGGATGGAGGCGTGGGCGGGAGTCATCGCAATGCCGTGGCAACGTTCTTCCGGGGCGCAAGCTCCGGATCGTGCCCGCCCTCCCCCAGGCGGGCGCGATACCGCGCCCACCCGGTCGGGCGCGATCCTCCATTCCTCGCGCAACCGGCAGAACAGAGACCCGCCATCCCCCTCACCCCGCCCGCCAGTCCAGCACCACCTTGCCGCTCTCGCCCCCCTGCATCGCGGCGAAGCCCTGCGCGAACTCCGCCGCCGGGAAGCGGTGGGTGATCACGCCCCGCACATCCAGCCCGCCCTCCAGCATGGCGATCATCTTGTACCAGGTCTCGAATATCTCGCGCCCGTAGATGCCCTTGATCGTCAGCGCCTTGAAGACGATGCGCGTCCAGTCCACCGGGGCGGGGCGCGCCGGGATGCCCAGCATGGCGATGACATCTCCAGCCCCACATCGAAGCCCTGCTTCAGACGCAACCGTGCAATGACATCGGCCAGCGGCTCGCGCGCCGTGTTCACCGCCTCGGCACCCGAGACGTTCGCCGCCAGCGCCAGCCGCGCGTCGTTGATGTCGGTGATCACCACATGGCGCGCGCCCACATGCCGCGCCACGCAGGCGGCCATGATGCCGATCGGCCCCGCGCCGGTGATCAGCACGTCCTCGCCCAGCAGGTCGAACGAAAGCGCGGTATGCACCGCATTGCCCAGCGGGTCGAGTATGGCGCCGATCTCGTCGTCGATGGCCTCCGGCAGCGGGACCACGTTGAAGGCGGGCAGCCGCAGATACTCGGCGAAGGCGCCGGGCACGTTCACGCCGATGCCGCGCGTCTCCGGGTCGAGGTGGAACTTGCCCGCCCGCGCCTGGCGCGAGTGGTGCCCGATGATATGCCCCTCGCCCGAACAACGCTGGCCCACCTTCAGGTCGTCCACGTCGCGCCCCACCGCCACGATCTCGCCCGCGAACTCGTGGCCGACGACCAGCGGCACCGGCACGGTGCGCGCCGCCCAGTCGTCCCAGGCGAAGATATGCATGTCGGTGCCGCAGATGCCGGTGCGCGCGACGCGGATCAGCACGTCGTCGGGCCCGATCTCCGGCAGCGGCACCTCGGCCATCCACAGCCCCGGCCCCGCCTCACGCTTCACCAGCGCGCGCATCGTCTCGCTCATCGGATCGCCCCCGTTGCCCTGCCCGCCCGCTCGAATGCCCCGAGCGCGGTATCCAGATCGCCCCGCGTCAGGCCCGCGCTCATCTGCGTGCGGATGCGCGCCTGCCCCTTCGGCACGACGGGGTAGAAGAACCCCGCCACATAGACCCCCTCGTCAAAGAGCCGCACCGCCATCTCCTGCGCCAGCCGCGCCTCGCCCAGCATGACCGGCACGATCGGGTGCGCGCCCTCCAGCAGAGCGAAGCCGAGCGCTTCGAGCCCCGCGC
>PHEG01000111.1 GCA_002842835.1 Alphaproteobacteria bacterium HGW-Alphaproteobacteria-2
GGAACTCGTCGGCATGCGCGACAAAGGGGAACATCACCGACAGCGGCCGACCGGCTGCGCCACGGATCAGCGCCTGAAGCTGCATGCGCAGGATGCCGGGCCGGTCGAGCCCGACGCGGATCGCGCGCCAGCCCATGGCCGGGTTCGGCTCTTCCTGGCGCTTCATGTAGGGCAGCACCTTGTCGGAGCCGATGTCGAGCGTGCGGAACACCACGCGCCTGCCCTTGGCCGAATCCATCACCCGCGAATAGAGCGCGGCCAGTTCCGTGCGCTTCGGCACCGTGGATCGGGTGAGAAACTGCAATTCGGTGCGGAAGAGCCCCACGCCCTCGGCGCCGGAGCCTTCGAGCGACGGCAGGTCGGCCATCAGCCCGGCGTTCATCTTGAGCGTGATGCGCACACCGTCGCGCGTCTCGGCGGGCAGGTCGCGGATCGAGCCGTAGCGCTCCTGCGCTTGTGCCTGCATCGCCATCTTGTCGCGGAAGGCGGCGGCGACGCTCTCCTCCGGGCGCAGGTGGACGATGCCCTGATCGCCGTCAACGAGGATCGGGTCGCCGTTCAGCGCCTCCGTCGTGATGCGCGCGGCGTGGATCACCAGCGGGATCGCCAGCGCCCGCGCCACGATCGCCGCGTGGCTGCCGACCGAGCCTTCCTCGAGCACCACGCCCTTCAGTGCACGGCCGTATTCCAGCAATTCGCCCGGGCCGATGTTGCGCGCCACGAGGATCGGGTTCTCGGGCATGATCTCGCCTTCCTGCCGCCCCTGCCCGGTGAGCAGCCGCAACAGCCGGTTGGAGAGATCGTCGAGGTCGTGCAGCCTCTCGTGCAGATAGGGATCGGAGGCATGGGCCATGCGGGCGCGGGCGACGGACTGTTCCTTCTCCACCGCGGCCTCGGCCGAGAGGCCGGCGGCGATGTCGTCTTCCATGCGCCGGACCCAGCCGCGGGAATTGGCGAACATGCGGTAGCTGCGCAGCACCTGGAGATGCTCGCCCACTTCCGAGACCATGCTGTCCACCAGCGCGCGCAGCCTGCCCAGCGCCTCGTGCAGACGCTCACGCTCGGCCTCCGGGTCGTCGCCCACCGGGTTGGTGACAACGACGCGCGGCTCGTGCAGCAGAACATGGCCAAGCGCCGTGCCCTCCTGTCCGATGCCGCCGCGGAGTGTCACCGGCTGCTGGTGCGGCGCGGCGAGCGCCGCGCCCTCGCCCACGAAGGCACCCAGCTCGGCCATCTCGGCCACCACCATGGCGACGATCTCGAGCGCGTAGATCTGGTCTTCGCTGAAGGGCTCGCTGGCGCGCGACTGCACCACCAGAACGCCGCGTGTTTCGCCAAGGCGCTGGATGGGAACGCCGAGGAAGGAGGAATAGGTCTCCTCTCCGGTCTCGGGCATGAAGCGGAAGCCGCGTTCCTCTGGAGCTCGGCCGGTGTTGACGGGCCGATGCTCGCTGGCAACGCGGCCCACCAGACCCTCGCCCACCTTGAGACGGGTCTGGTGGACGGCCTCGGGCTTGAGTCCCTCGGTGGCGCACAGCTCGAGCGTCTGCGTGTCGCGCAAGAGATAAATCGAGCACACGTCGGTGCCCATCGAATCGGAGATGAGCCGGGTGATGCGGTCGAGCCGCCGCTGCCCTTCCCGCTCTTCCGCGAGCGCGTCCCGCCCCGGTCAGGCTGCATTTTCTAGCCCGAAGGCATCATGCAGCGCCTGAACCGCCAGTTCCATGTATTTCCGGTCGATCAGAACGGAAATCTTGATCTCGGAGGTTGTGATGACCTTGATGTTTATTCCTTCGCCGGAAAGCGCACGGAACATGCGCGCGGCAACGCCCGCGTGGCTGCGCATGCCGATGCCCACAACCGAGATCTTGGCGACGTTGGTATCGGCCACCAGCGCCTCGAAGCCCACCTCCCCGCGCTCGCGCGCGGCCAGCATTGCGGCCTCCGCGCGTTTGACCTGATCGACGGGGCACGAGAAGGTCATGTCGGTATGTCCGGCATCCGAGATGTTCTGCACGATCATGTCCACGTTCACGCCTGCCTCGGCCAGCGGGCCGAAGATCGCCGCGGCGATGCCGGGCCGGTCGGCCACAGAGGTGAGCGTCACTTCCGCCTCGTCGCGCGAATAGGCGACGCCCGAGACCACCCGAGATTCCATCACTTCCTCCTCGCCGCAGACGAGCGTGCCGGGCTCGTCGGAAAAACTCGACCGCACCTGAAGGCGGACATTGTAGCGCATCGCCAGTTCCACGGAACGGGTCTGCAGCACCTTGGCCCCCAGCGAGGCCAGTTCCAGCATTTCCTCGAAGCCGATGCGCGAGAGTTTGCGCGCCCGGTCACAGAGGCGCGGGTCGGTGGTATAGACCCCGTCCACGTCGGTGTAGATGTCGCAGCGCTCGGCCTCGAAGGCGGCGGCGAAGGCCACGGCAGTCGTGTCCGAACCGCCGCGTCCCAGCGTGGTGATGCGCCCCTCGGGGCTGATGCCCTGAAACCCCGCCACCACGGCCACGCGCATGCCCTCGGCGAATTTCGCGTCGATCGCCGCGCGCTCGATACGCTCGATGCGCGCCGCCCCATGGGCGGCGGTGGTGACGAGCGGCACCTGCCAGCCCTGCCAGCTTCGCGCGGGCACGTCCATTTCCTGCAGCGTCAGCGCCATCAACCCGGCGGTGACATTCTCGCCCGAGGAAACCACGGCATCGTATTCGCGCGCGTCGTAGAGCGGCGAGGTCTCGTTGACCCAGGCGACCAGTTCGTTGGTCCGGCCCGCCATGGCCGAGACGATGACGATCACGTCATAGCCTGCCTCGACCTCGCGCTTCACCTTCGCGGCGGCGTTGCGGATGCGCGCGATGTCGGCCACCGATGTGCCGCCGAATTTCATCACGAGAAGCGGCATGGGCTCTGCTCCGGGCCACGTCCTGAAACCGGCGGTCTCATACGCGCGCGCAGCGCCGAGGGCAAGCGGCGCCTTGGGGCGGTTGGCGTGAGCGGCGTCAGTTGGTGCCGCGGCGGCCCTGCCAGGGCAGCGGCAGCACCGGCACGCCATCCTCCAGCAGCGCACGCGCCTCTTCGGGACGGGCCTCGCCGCGGATCGATCGCTTCGGTGCAATGCCTTCGTGGATGCGCCGCGCCTCCGCGGCGAAGGCCGGCCCGACATCCTCCGAACTGGCCTCGACATGGCGCCGGAACGCGGCCAGCGCCAGTTCGGCGGGCGAGGCGGGGGCCGCAAGCGGCTGCGCGACGGGCGCTTCCTGAGTGTCTCGCCCCACACCGCCTATCTGGGGTGCCATCGGTGCCTTGCCGACATGGGCCGAACCGCAGACGCCGCAGGAAAAAAGCCCCGCGTCCGCGAGCTTGTCATAGGCCTCGGCAGAGGCGAACCAGCTCTCGAACTCGTGCCCCCGGTCGCAGCGCAGGCTGTAACGGATCATTCCTGCCCCCGACCGGCGACATCGCCTGCGTCCGCCGCGAGTCGCGCGGGCAGATCGCGCAAGAGCGCTCGCAGTTCCGGCTCGTCCACCAGCCGCGCCGCGCGCTCCGGGCGCACCCATTTGCGCCGCCGCTCATGGCGTTCGGGGTAATTCTTCGTGAGCGCCTCGACGCGCAGCGCGAACACGGCGACCATCAGCGGCACCGCCTCGCCGCTCTCCTGCCGTTTGACATAGCTGTAGAGCCCGATCGCCCGCTCGCTTACGCGGCCCGTCGCACCCGACTCCTCGAAGGCTTCGCGTTCGGCAGACCTGGCCGGGCTCTGTCCTGTGGCGGGCCAACCCTTGGGGATGATCCACCGGCCCGTGTCGCGCGAGGTGACGAGCAGAACCTCGGGTTCGGAGGGAGTGCCACGGTAGCAGAGCGCGGCAAATTGAGTGCGCCCCTCGCCCTCCGCAATGGCAAGATCCAGGTTGTCACCGAAAGAGCGCACTGCGCTGACCATGCGTCTGTCTGCCCTGCCATGGCGCACAAAACGCGCCGCGCCTCTAACCTTGTTGCCGGGCGGACGTTCCGTTTTCGCCGCGCCGTTGGCTAATGATACGCACAGATGCAGGTTTTTCCAAGACCCCGTTCAGCGCGAGCGGCGATCGCGGCGCGAGGACATCGGCTGGAAGGCGACCGTCACATGCGCCTCGCAATAAGGCTTGCCGGGCTGGCAGGGCAGGCCGCAGAACCAGAAATCGGGCGTCGCCGGGTCGCCGATCGGCCATTTGCAGGTGCGCTCGGTCAGTTCCATCAGCGTGAGCCGCCGCGCACTCTTCTCGACCTCGCGCACGGTTGCCAGTGTCTCGGGGCTGATCTCGCTCGCCGAGGGCTGCGGCGGCAGCGGCTGGCCCGCCGGCACCAGCGGGCGGCGGGGGAAGGGCAGCATCTCCGCGCGCGGTGCGGTGCTCTCTTCCGTGGCGCGCTCGGCAGAAGGCTGCGACGCGGGGGTCTCCGGGCCGGGCGGTGGCGCGGCGGCTGGGGTGGCGGCTGGGGTCTCATCCTCGGTCGCGGGCGTGGCGCCGCGGTTCGAGAGGCCGAGTCGGTGGACCTTGCCTATCACAGCGTTTCGAGTGACGCCGCCCAGTTCCTTGGCTATCTGGCTGGCGCTGTGGCCCTCGGCCCACATGCGCCGCAGCGTTTCCACGCGCTCGTCTGTCCAGGACATGATGCCTGCTGCTCCCTCTGGGGTCGGCGGCTATTGTAACTCCGGGTGCACCGGATACAAGCTGGCGGCCATGCAGACAAGCGCCAGCAGCAGCAACAGGGAGGGGGGCGGCCTGCGCCCGATGGGCGATCGGCGCTTCGGCCGGGTCAACTGGCTTGGGCTCGGCACGCTGGTGCAGCGCGAGGTGATGCGTTTCATCACCGTCTGGACGCAGACCATCGCCGCGCCCCTGGTCACCGCGGTGCTGTTCCTGGCGATCTTCGCGCTCGCCATAGGCCCCGGCCGCGGCGACGTGATGGGCGTGGCCTTCGTGCAGTTCCTCGCGCCGGGCATCCTGATGATGCAGGTCATCCTCAATGCCTTCGCCAACACCTCGTCGTCGATCATGATCGCGAAGGTGCAGGGCAACATCGTCGATACGCTGATGCCGCCGCTCTCGCCCGGCGAGCTGGTGACCGGCTATGTCGCGGGGGGCGTGGCGCGCGGGTTTCTGGTGGCGTTCGCGGTTGGCGCGGCGATCTTCCCGGTGCTGGGTCTGGGGCTTGCCCACCCGTTCTGGGCGCTGGCCTTCGTGGTGGCGGGCTCGGCGATGCTGTCGGTCGTGGGGATCGTTGCAGCGATCCTTGCCACCAAGTTCGATCACATGGCGGCGATCACCAATTTCGTGGTCACACCGTTGTCATTCCTTTCGGGAACCTTCTATTCGCTCGAGTTTCTGCCCGAGGCGATGCGCATCGCCTTGCATCTGAACCCGGTCTTCTACCTGATCGACGGGTTGCGTTACGGCGTGCTGGGTGTGTCGGATTCGTCGCCCGTGCTGGGGCTCGCCGTTGCCGCGGGCACCACAGCGGCGGTCTGGGCGCTCTGCTGGCGCTGGTTCACCACCGGCTACCGGCTCAAGGTTTGAGCGAGCCGCGCCGGGGGCTGGACAGCGGCGTACGAAGCGGCTATGCGCGCGGCACACGGCCCGTCGGGCCGCAGGGACGA
The DNA here is from genome assembly GCA_002842835.1 of Alphaproteobacteria bacterium HGW-Alphaproteobacteria-2. GTDB lineage: Bacteria > Pseudomonadota > Alphaproteobacteria > Rhodobacterales > Rhodobacteraceae > PHEG01. The sequence continues at coordinate 5,633 of PHEG01000111.1, forward strand.
TGCCATGACCGAGCCGCGGCCGATCATCACCGGGCACTTCCGCCGACGCCGCTGAGAGTCCGCTCCGGCGCGCATGTGCGACGCCAGCCCTGCCTGACCTCCACGAATTGACTTTCCCCCAACGGCTTGCGCAGATCGTGTCTCCGCCCATCCCGAGGAATTTTCCGATGATCCCTGTCCTGATGCCCACCTACACACGCACCCCGCTTGCCTTCGTGAAGGGCGAGGGTTGCTGGCTGACGGAGGCGGGCGGTGGGCGATATCTCGACCTTGGCGCCGGCATCGCGGTCAATTCGCTGGGCCACGCGCACCCGGCGCTGGTGGCCGCGCTGACCGAACAGGCGCAGGCGCTCTGGCACACCTCGAACCTCTACCGTGTCCCGGCGCAGGAGCGGCTGGCCGAGGCGCTGGTGGCCGCCACGTTCGCCGACACGGTCTTCTTCACCAATTCGGGCACCGAAGCGGCTGAACTCGCCATCAAGATGGTGCGCAAATACTGGTCGGCACAGGCCACCCCGCGCGAGACGATCCTCACCTTCGAGGGGGCTTTCCACGGCCGATCCACCGGGGCCATCGCTGCTGCCGGGTCGGAGAAGCTGACGGCGGGCTTCGGGCCGCTGATGCCGGGCTTCCGGCACCTGCCCTGGGGCGATCACGAGGCCTTCGAGGCAGCGCTCGACGAG
>PHEG01000112.1 GCA_002842835.1 Alphaproteobacteria bacterium HGW-Alphaproteobacteria-2
TCGAGCACGCTGGCCCCCGGGGCGAGCGGCAGCGCCGCCGCCACGGCCTGCGAGGCGGCATCCTGCAATTCCACCAGCCCCTCGGTGTAGGCTCGCGTCGCGCGCAGCCCCCGGGCGCCTGCTGTCACCTCCAGCGCGGTTTCCGCCAGCGGTGCGGGCTGTGTCTCCACCCCCTCGGCGGCGAGACGGGCGGCAGCCTCGTCGCGCGTGCAGCGCGCGGCGTTCACCCGCAGGAAGACCGGCGCACGGCGGCGCAGCGCCTGCATCACCTGGGCGAAGTCCGCACCCAGCGAGGCTTCGAGCTGCGGCGCCAGCCAGTCCGGGCAATCGAGCGCCACGTTGCGCGGCATCTCCGGCGGCCCAGCGAGATGCGCGCGTTCCGCGTCAGTCAGCGGCGCCGGGGCGTGGCCCTCGCCGGTGAAGAGCGCCGCCACGTCTTCGCCCGCCTCGGCCATCTGCCCGAGGATCAGGCCGCGCCCCGTCTCTGCCCCGCCCAGTGCCGCATGCGAGCGCAGGCAGCGCAGTGCCGAGAACACGCTGTTGCGGATCGCCTCCCGGTCGCCCGATCCGGCGAAGCGGTGGCCGCGCGCCCAGTTGATCAGCGCCTGTTCGGCGGGCTGGCCGGCAAGAACGGTGTCGAGCACCTCCGCTGCCGCCGCAAGCCGCGCCGCGCGCTGCATCGCCCGTCGCTCAGGCGATCTTGCGCAGAAGCCGCACCAGCGTGGCGCGCTCGGCGGCAGTGAGCGGCGCCAGCGTCTCCTCGCTCACCGCATGGCCGAGCCGCGCCAGCGCCGGGATCAGCGCGCGCCCCGTGTCGGATAGCGCGATGAGCCGCCGCCGCCGGTCCTCCGGATCGGTGGCGAATGTGACGAGACCGCGCTCCTCCAACCGCTCCACAACACCCTTGATGGTCGCCACGTCCATCGCCGCGAGCCGCCCCAGCCGGTTCTGCGAGCAGGCGCCCTGCTCGGCCAGCCGCACAAGTGTTTGTCGAGCACATAGCCCGCGAGGGCCGCATCGGCTTGCAGCGTGTCGCTCACCGGGTCATCCTCCCGCCGCCCCTCCCGTCGGGGCTGGCTTCCTCTGCCGCAGAACGCCCGGCGGGGCAACCCCCGGTCAGCCGCTTGGCAAGGGGCCGCGCGGGGGCTAACAGGGGGCGGCCCACCCGGAGGACCGCCGATGAGGACACAGGCCGCCATGACCCGAGACTGGCTCGCCACCGCGCGCACCCTCAACGAGGCGCTGCCCTACCTGCAGCGCTACACCGGCGCCATCGTGGTGGTGAAGTTCGGCGGCCATGCGATGGGCGACGACGCCGCGCTTGCGAGCTTCGCGCGCGACATCGTGCTGATGCGGCAGGTCGGGGTGAACCCGGTGGTGGTTCATGGCGGCGGGCCGCAGATCAACGCGATGCTGGGCAAGCTCGGCATCACATCGGCCTTCGTGCGCGGCAAGCGGGTTACGGATGCCGCTACCGTCGAGGTCGTCGAGATGGTGCTCTCGGGGCTGATCAACAAGCGCATCGCGCAGGCGATCAACATGCAGGGCGGGCGCGCCGTGGGGCTCTCGGGCAAGGACGCGGGGCTCATCGTCTGCGAGCCCGACGACCCCGATCTCGGCTTCGTCGGCCGCCCGGCGGAGGTCAACCCGGCGGTGCTGCACAAGCTTTTCGAGGCGGGGATGATCCCGGTCGTGGCGCCGCTCGGCATGGGGCGCGGCGGCGAGACCTACAACATCAACGGCGACACGGCCGCGGGGGCGGTGGCCGCGGCACTCAAGGCGGACCGCCTATTGCTGCTCACCGACACGCCCGGCGTGAAGGATGCCGACGGGCAGGTGATCACCGATCTGACCGCGGCGCAGATCCGCGAGTTGACCGAGGCGGGCGTGATCGCGGGCGGCATGATCCCCAAGACCGAGACGGCGCTGCATGCACTGGAGCATGGCGTGCGCGCGGTGGTGATCCTCGACGGGCGCGCGCCCAACGCCTGCCTTCTGGAGTTGTTCACCGCCCATGGCGCGGGCAGCATCATCCGTCTTGGCTGAGCCCGGCCTCGCCGCGATCGCCTCCGCCGCCCGGGCGGTGCAACTCGACATCTTCGGCGCGTTCCATCCCGGCCAGGGCGACGGCGCGCCCGAGGGGGCCGAAACGCTGGTCCTGCTCGGCCCGCTGGAGCCCGGCTTCTGGGCGGCGGTGACAGCCGCGCCCGAATGGGCCGACGGGCGGGCGGACCCGCTCGACCGCTGGTCGGCGCGGGTAATGGACGATCTTGCCGCATGCTTCGGCGCACACGCCCTCTTCCCCTTCGGCGGCCCGCCGCACCGGCCGTTCCAAGCCTGGGCGCTGGCGAGCGGCGCAGCCTGGGAGTCGCCTGTGCGGCTTCTGGTGCACGAGCGTGCGGGCCTCATGGCCTCCTATCGCGGGGCATTGGCGCTGCCCGCGCGTCTCGCCCTCCCCGCGCCGCCCGCGGCGCCGCCCTGCGCAGACTGTGCGCGCCCCTGCCTCGCCGCCTGCCCGGTGGGCGCTCTTTCGCTGGCGGGCTACGACCTACCCGCCTGCCACGGCTTTCTCGACACCGCGCCGGGCGCGGAGTGCATGGGCCGGGGCTGCGCCGTCCGCCGCGCTTGCCCGGTGAGCCGCAGCTATGGCAGGCTGGTGCAGCAGTCGGCCTATCACATGGGCCTCTTTCACCGGAGCTGACCCATCATGCGCCGCCTGATCCTGATGCGCCACGCGAAATCGGACTGGGACGACCCGGCGCTTGCCGATCACGACCGCCCGCTCAACAACCGCGGGCGCAAGGTGGCGCGGCTCATGGGCGGCTGGCTGCTGGCACAAGCGCTGATCCCCGATGTCGCGCTCGTCTCCTCGGCGCGGCGCACGCGCGAAACCTGGGAAGGCCTGACGGCTGACTGGCCCCGGCCGCTGCCAGAGGTGCGCTTCCTGCAGGAACTCTACACCGCCCCGCCCGCCCAGGTGATGGATTTCGTCGCGCGCGAAACGGCGCCGACGCTCATGGTCCTGGGCCACAATCCCGGCCTCGCAGAAGTGGCGCAGCGCCTGGTGGCGGAGCCACCCGCTCACCCCAAGTTCGCCCGTTTCCCCACAGGCGCCACGCTGGTAGCCGAGTTCGACGCCGCGGACTGGGCCGACGCCGTTCGCGGGCGCGGGCGGGCGAGCATCTTCGTGGTGCCGCGCGATCTGGGCTGAATGGCCGGAGCGCGTTGCGGACCGCCGTTTGATCCATGTCAGGGGCCGCGGCCCGGAATGAGATATGATCCGCTTCAGCTTCACGGAGGAAACCATGGGCTACAAATCCATTCTGACCGTCACGACCGGCGCCACCCCAGACGCCGCAGTGCTGGCCGCCGCCGCCGCCGTTGCCGAGCATCAGAAGGCTCATCTCGACGTGCTCTGCCTGGGGCTGGACCGGGTTCAGGTGGGCTATTACTTCGATACCGCCTCGCCCGCGATGCTCGAGAAGGGGCTGGCCGAGGCCCGCGCCGAGGCGCAGGCCGCGAAGGCCGCCGCCGAGCGCCATCTCGCGGACAGCGCTGCGCCCTTTGCGGTGCGTGGAGCGGTGGTGCAGATCGGCGCGATCCCCGAAGCGGTGGGCGGGGTCGCGCGATTTGCCGATCTCGTCGTGCAGGGCAAGCCATACGGGGCGGCGGGCAGCGGCGACGATTCCGCAGCGGTGCTGGAGGCCGCGCTCTTCGAGGGCCGCGCGCCGGTGCTGGTGGTGCCGGGGGCGCTGGCTGCGCTGCCCGGGCGGCGCATCGTGGTGGCATGGAACCGGAGCGCCGAAGCCATGGCGGCAGTGCGCGCCGCACTGCCGCTGCTCTGCGCGGCGGACATGGTGGATCTGGCGATCGTCGATCCGCCCGCGCATGATGCAGACGAGTCCGACCCGGGCGCGGAACTCAGCACCATGCTCTCGCGCCATGGTGCCTCTGTCGAGGTCTCGCTGCTGCCGCGCACCATGCCGAGGGTGGCAGATACGCTCCTGCGCCACGCCCGCGACCGCGAGGCCGATCTTCTCGTGATGGGGGCTTATGGCCATTCGCGGCTGCGCGAGACGCTCTTCGGCGGCGCCACGCGCGACATGCTGGCCGAGGCGACACTGCCCGTGCTGATGGCGCGCTGAACGCGGCAGCCCCCGGGGCGCGGGCTCACGCTTCGGGGCGCATGAGTTCCACCTCCTCCCCGCCGCGCAACGCGGTGTAGAAGCATGTGCGCCGGTTGGTGTGGCAGGCGGGGCCTTCCTGCGCGACCATCAGCAGCAGGCAGTCGTGGTCGCAGTCGATGCGCATCTCGACCAGTCGCTGCACATGGCCCGAAGTCTCGCCCTTCACCCAGAACGCCCGGCGCGAGCGCGACCAGTAGGTGACGCGGCCCGTCGAAAGCGTGCGCGCCACCGCCTCGGCGTTCATGAAGGCCAGCATCAGCACCTCGCCCGAGGCCGTATCCTGCGCGATCGCCGGGATCAGGCCGTGCGCATCATATTTCAGCGTTGCGGGATCGAAGGCCATGATCCATCCTTTCCTGCGGGCGCGGCCCGACCTATCTACGGGACAGACCAGCGAGACGAAAGCCCCATGACGACCGCCGATACCGACCTCATCAAGCTCTACTCGCAACGCATCCTGGCGCTTGCAGCCGACATCCCGCATGCCGAGCGGCTGGCCGCGCCCGGTGCCACGGCGCGGCGGCGCTCGCCGCTCTGCGGCTCCACGGTGACGGTGGATGTCGGCCTCGAGAACGGGCGCATCGCGCGCTTCGGGCAGGACGTGAAGGCCTGCGCGCTGGGCCAGGCTGCCGCCGCCGTGGTGGGCGCCAACGCCATCGGCCGCACCCGCGACGAGATCGCACGCGCCCGCGACGAGCTGAAGGCGATGCTGAAGGAGGGCGGGCCGGCGCCCGCCCCGCCCTTCGACGGCTTCGAGGTGCTGGCCCCCGCGCGCGACTACAAGAACCGCCATGCCTCGATCCTGCTGGCCATCGAGGCCACGCTCGAGGCCTTCGACGCCGCCCGCGAGAGCGCCTGCGCCTGAGCGGCGGTGCCCTTGACTTCCCGCGGCCCAGCCTGTGTATCGGCGCGAATTGCCCAGAGCCGGGGATGCCGCCATGCACGCCTACCGCAGCCACACCTGCGCCGACCTCACCCTCGCCCATGCGGGCCAGACCGTGCGCCTCGCGGGATGGGTGCACCGGGTGCGCGACCATGGCGGGATCCTGTTCATCGACCTGCGCGACCATTACGGCATCACCCAGGTGCTGGCCGACCCCGACAGCCCCGCCTTCGCCGAGGTGGAAAAGCTACGCAGCGAATGGTGCATCCGCATCGACGGCACGGTGAAGGCGCGCGACGCGGCGCTGGTGAACCCGAAGCTGCCCACCGGCGAGATCGAGGTCTTCGTCGAGGCGCTCGAGGTGCTGGGCGCGGCGGATGAATTGCCCCTGCAGGTCTTCGGCGATCAGGAATACCCCGAGGAGACGCGCCTGCGCTATCGCTACCTCGACCTGCGGCGCGAGGCGATGCAGGAGAACATGAAGCTGCGCTCGGACGTGGTGGCGAGCATGCGCCCGAGGGCGCGCGCGACTTCCTCGTACCCTCGCGGCTGCATCCGGGCCGGTTCTACGCGCTGCCGCAGGCGCCGCAGCAGTTCAAGCAGCTGATCATGGTCTCGGGCTTCGACCGCTATTTCCAGATCGCGCCCTGCTTCCGCGACGAGGACCCGCGCGCCGACCGCTCGCCCACCGACTTCTACCAGCTCGACATGGAAATGAGCTTCGTCACGCAGCAGGACGTGTTCGATACCGTGGCCCCGGTGATCGCGGGCGTGTTCGAGGAGTTCGGCGGCGACAAGCGGGTGGACCCGGTCGAGGACTGGCCGCAGATCCCCTATGCCGAGGCGCTGCTGAAATACGGCACCGACAAGCCCGACCTGCGCAACCCGATCGAGATGCAGGACGTGAGCGAGCATTTCCGCGGCTCGGGCTTCGCCCGCGCCTTCTGCGACCGGATGAACGCCTTCGCGCAGAAGGAGGGGCTGCCGGGGATGGGGTATATCTTCTGGCGTAAGTGCGAACGTTCGCCTTTGTACGGTGATGTTATGGCTAAGATAGACGCCGGAGATACCGACTTCAGCCAGTTCCGGGCGGAATCCGAATATTACCAAAAGTTTGAAAATCAGATCGTCGATATGCTCAAGGCTGGTGACCCGCTTGATACGATTAAGGCTCGGGAACTAGCGGAACTCTATCTGGGAGATATCGAAGCCGCCGGTCCCCTCGCCAAGAACATCGGCCCCGAGCGCACCGAGGCCATTCGCCAGCAGCTTGGCCTCGGGCCGGGCGATGCCGCCTTCTTCCTCGGCGGCCAGCCCGCGCGGTTCGAGCCGGTGGCGGCGAAGGCGCGCAACGTGATCGGCGAGGAGTTGAACCTCACCGAGCAGAACCGCTTCGCCTTCGCCTGGATCGTCGATTTCCCGATGTACGAGGCCGACCCGGAAACCGGCAGGGTGGATTTCAGCCACAACCCCTTCTCGATGCCGCCGAGATCATGTTCAAGGCCTTCGAACTGGCGGGCTACGGCGAGGCGGAGGTGCGCAAGCGCTTCGGCGGCATGGTGGGCGCCTTCCGCTTCGGCGCGCCGCCGCACGGCGGCTGTGCCGCGGGGATCGACCGTATCGTGATGCTGCTGGCGGGCACCTCGAACATCCGCGAGGTCATCATGTTCCCCATGAACCAGCGCGCCGAAGACCTGATGATGGGCGCACCGAGCGAACCGACGAACGAGCAGTTGCGGGAGCTTGGGCTGCGGGTGGTGCCGCGGGAGTGAGGGCATGTTCGACAGGCTGCGCGAGCGGGGCTTTGACGTTCTGACGAGGAACCATGCCGAGGCGATCCTGCGCGTGGACTTCCCCGATCAGACAGCCGAACTGGTGATGGCCTTGTCCGAGGTCGCGCTTCCTATCGGAGAGATCATTGGCAGCGGCGGCGGGGAAGCACCCTCGACCCAGCGCCTGCGGCGGCGGCTAGCGTCTCTCGGTTGGGAGAAGCACAACTTCGTCCTGGAAACAAAAGTCGATGGCGAGACCCGCGAGTCCGTCAGCCACGAGATCGACCATGTGCGCCGCAGTGGCAATGGGGTCCTGGCGCTCGAGATCGAATGGAACAACAAGGACCCGTTCTTTGACCGCGACCTGGAGAATTTCCAGAGGCTGCACGCCCAGTCGGTGATCAGCCTAGGCATCATCGTCACGCGTGGCGCCTCCATGCAGGATGCGCTGGCCACACGCATCGAGCGGTTTCTGCGGCTTGGAGGCTACGAAACCCCGGAAGACCTCTTTGCGCTCGGCATGAAGAGGCGGACAGATCGCCAGCGCGACGCGCTGGGGCGGCTGGTCGAGAAGGGCGTACCGTTCAGCGAGGCATTCGCGCGCACCTTCGTCGCCGACAAGTTCGGCACGGCAACGACCCACTGGGCCAAGCTCGAGGCGCGGATCGCCCGCGGTGTCGGCAACCCTAGCCCGCTGTTGCTGATCGGCCTGCCAGAGAACGTGATAACCGACTAGGCAGTCTACTCCGCTGCTAGCCCCGAGTTATAGACGTAGGTCTTCCACCCCGGCCTGTAATCGGCATCCGCCTGGTTGCCCCAGACCGTCCAGCCCGGGCGCACGCCCCGCCCGAACAACTCCAGATACGGCCCCCAGGAGCAGCTTTCGATCAGGTCGTATTGCTCGTCGGGCTTGCGTGAATGCTCGCGCTTGCGGGTCTGCACCATGTTCACCTGCCGTCGCCCGGGCGGCAGGGTGCGTGCATTCCGCCCCCGTGTGCCGAAGAGCAGCAGTTCGGTGACGTTGCGGAAGTAGAACCCCACGCCACGCCCGTCGGACCCGCCGTCCTTGCGCACCTTG
>PHEG01000620.1 GCA_002842835.1 Alphaproteobacteria bacterium HGW-Alphaproteobacteria-2
CACCACCGGTTCGACCGGCAGCATGGGGCGCGCGTCGAGCGCCACGCCCGCACCCGCGCGGTGCGCGATCCAGCCCGCGGCCAGCACCGCAAGGGTGAAAATCGCCAGATAGCGCGGCAGCGCGCCGTCGTGCAGCGCATCGGTGAGACGCCGCGCGCCACGCGCGATGCCCTCGACCAGCGCGTCGAAGATGACCTTGGCCTCGGGGCGCGGCGCAGCGTCCCAGAGCCGCGCCAAGGGGCGATGCGCGGCCAGCAGCAACGCGCCCCCAGCCACCGCGACTATCGACATGAAGAGCGCGGGCGTCACCCCGTGCCAGAGCTTGAGCGAATAATAGGGCAACTCGCCGCCGATGACCGCGCCCGAGGTCGCGGCGACCAGCGTGCCGACCATGGCATTCGGCATGAGCCCGATCAGCACCACCAGAAAGACCAGCAGCGCGGGTGCGGCCCACATGCCGAAACCCGGATCATGCGGATGCGCGGGGTAGTCGTCGCGCTTCGGGCCGAGGAATACATGCGCGATATAGCGGAAGGAATAGGCGACCGAGAAGAGCGCGCCGATGGTGGCCAGCGCCCCCACCAGCCAGGGATTGCCAGACCAGACGGTATGCGCCGCCTCCTCAAGCATCATCTCCTTCGACAGGAAGCCGTTGAGCGGCGGAATGCCCGCCATCGACAGCGCCGCCACGGTGGCAATGGTGAAGGTGACGGGCATCAGGTGCCTCAACCCTCCCAGCCGCCTGATGTCGCGCGTGTGCGCCTCGTGGTCGACGATGCCCGCGGTCATGAAGAGCGCGCATTTGAAGGTCGCGTGGTTGATGATGTGGAACACCGCCACTGGTGCCGAAGCCCAGCAGCATGGTGACGAGCCCCAGGTGGCTGACCGTCGAGAACGCCAGCAGCGCTTTCAGGTCGTCCTTGAAGAGCGCTATCTTTGCGGCCATCACCATGGTGACAAGCCCGGTGGTGGCGACGATGTAGAACCACTCGGGCGTGCCTGCCAGCACCGGCCACATCCGCGCCATGAGGAAAAGCCCCGCCTTCACCATCGTGGCCGAGTGCAGATAGGCCGAGACGGGCGTGGGCGCGGCCATCGCGTGCGGCAGCCAGAAATGGAACGGGAACTGCGCCGACTTGGTGAAGCAGCCCAGCAGGATCAGGATCAGCGCGGGCAGATAGAGCGGGCTCGCCTGAATGGCGTCCTTCTGCGTCAGGATCACGCTCAGGTCGTAGCTGCCCGCGATGTCGCCCAGGATCAGCATGCCCCCGATCATG
>PHEG01000621.1 GCA_002842835.1 Alphaproteobacteria bacterium HGW-Alphaproteobacteria-2
GCGCAGGTGCCGCTCTTGCGCCACGGCGGCGCAGGCGACGATGGCGAAATCGCCCCGGCGGCGGCCGATCTCGGCAAAGGCGGTTCCGGTGCCGGGCGGGGTCAGGGGCAGGCTGACGGCCTCGATAAGTTCATCGTCGGCGCGTTCGGTCAGCATGGTGCCGAGGAAGAAGCCGGCCGCGGCCACCTCGCGGCGGCTGCGCCCGCGCAGATGCACCACACCCCCCAGCGCGACCAGCACCAGCGGCAGTTCCGCACTGGGATCGGCATGCGCGACCGAGCCGCAGAGCGTGCCGCGCGCACGGGTCTGAGGGTGGCCCACCCAGGGCAGGGCGGCGGCCAGCAACGGCACTTCGCCCGCCAGCGTTCCGCGCCCTGCCAGTGCCGCCTGCCGGACCGCGCAGGGGATCAGCAGCCGGTCCCTCTCGATACGCGGCGCCGCCATCCCGGGCAGATGCATCACATCGACCAGCAGCGCGGGCCGTGCGAGGCGCATGTTCAACATCGCCACCAGCGACTGCCCGCCCGCGATCACCCGCGCTTCCGCGCCCACATCGGCCACCAGTGCGACGGCCTCTTCCAGGCTCTCCGGTCGGGCATAGTCGAAGGGAACGGGCTTCATGCACGCCGCCCCAGCAACCGGGCGATCCGCGCGCGCCAGCCATCTGCCACAGATCCCGCCGCTCGGCGGCCAAGGGCCGCGAAGAACTGGCCGATCACGATCCTGGCCGCACCGTCGAGCAACCGCCCACCGACAGCGGCCAACCGGCCGCCCAGAATGGCCTCGTAGTCGTAGCTGATCTCGGTCCCGCCTTCCGGCGTGGGGGCGAGGCGCTCGCCGAGCCTGTCAGCCGCGCGGCATGGGGCGGGTGAAGGTCCGACAGGCCGAGATCGACCCGGTAGCGCCCGCGCACGGGACCGACGCCCAGCGTCACATCGGCAATGAACCGCGTGGGCGAGAGTTTCCGCACGCCATGCGCGCCCGGCACGATGGCGGCAAGTGCATCCGCGTCCATCAGAAGATCCCAGACCTGTTGAGGGCTGGCCCCGACCTGCGCGCGGCCCCGGCCCGACAGTCCGCGCCCACGGGCGGCGGGCTGCGCCACGCCCGCCGGTGCAGCCGGTTCCTCGGCCAGAATGGGCGCGAGTTTCGCGGGCGTGATCGGCAGTGTGAGATCGACCACACCCTGATCGACCGCCAGCGCATCGGCCACGGCATTGGCGATGCAGACGGGCGTGGACATGGAATTGCCCTCGCCCACGCCCTTGGC
>PHEG01000113.1 GCA_002842835.1 Alphaproteobacteria bacterium HGW-Alphaproteobacteria-2
CCTGTTCGCCATGGGCTCGGGTCCGGTGCGCGGCTTCGCGGTGACGCTGGGGCTCGGCATTCTCACCTCGGTCTTCACCGCGATCTACGTCACCCGGCTTCTGGCCGTGATGTGGTTCGAGCGCCGCCGCCCCAAGACCCTGACGATCTGAGGAGACCGTGATGCGCCTGAGACTCGTCCCCGAGACCACCGCCTGGAACTTCTTCCGCCCGATGCGGGCGGCGGTGGCGCTGTCGGTTCTCGGCATGGTGGCATCGGTGCTGCTGTTTCTCTTCGTCGGGCTCAACTTCGGCATCGACTTCCGCGGCGGCACCACGATCCGCACCGAGAGCAGCGTGCCGGTCGATGTGGGCGCCTACCGCGTCGCGCTGGCGCCGCTGGCGCTGGGGGATGTGGCTATCTCGGAAGTGTTTGACCCCACATTCGGCCCCGAGCAAAACGTCACCATGGTTCGCATCCAGGCGCAGGAGGGGGCGGAATCAGTGACCGCCGAGACAATCCTCGCCATCGAGGAGGCGCTGCGCGCGGCGGTGGACCCTGGCATGACCTTCCCCTCGGTGGAAAGCGTGGGACCCAAGGTCTCGGGCGAGTTGATCCAGACCGCGATCATCGCCGTGGTGCTCTCGGTCGCGGCGGTGCTCGTCTATATCTGGCTGCGCTTCGAGTGGCAGCATCATCGCGGCGCTGCTGACGATCGTCGGCTACAGCCTCAACGATACCGTGGTGATCTTCGACCGGGTGCGCGAGAATCTGCGAAAATACAAGAAGATACCTCTTCAGGAGGTGATCAACATCTCGCTCAACGAGACACTGAGCCGCACCGTGCTGACCTCGCTCACCACGCTGATCGCGCTGATCGCGCTGCTGGTGCTGGGCGGCGACGTGATCCGCGGCTTCGTCTTCGCCATGACCTGGGGCATCATCGTGGGCACCTATTCGACCGTGTTCATGGCCTGCGCGATCCTCGAGCGGCTGGGGGTGAAACGCGACTGGGACACGCCCACGGGCGGCGGCGCGGGCACGCAATTCGCCAATGTCGATGCCTGAGCCCTGTCCGCGCCGCGGCGCGGGGCTATGTGGCGCGACAGGGAGGGCTGCATGCGACTGACGGAAATCCGCTACGACACCGGCCTGCCGGTGGACGGCTACGGGCCCGGCTTCTTCCGTATCGGCGGCGCCCTGCACCAGGGTGCGGTGCTGCTGACCGCCGAAGGTGCGGCCGCCTGGGGCGGGTTCGAGGATGCCGCGCCACTCCTGGCGCTGGCGGGCCGGGTGGATGTACTCTTCGTCGGCACCGGGGCAGAGACCGCGCATCTGCCCGCCACGCTGCGCGCCCGGCTCGAGGCCGTAGGGCTGGGGGTGGAGGCGATGGCCACGCCGCCGGCCTGCCGCGCTTACAACGTGCTGCTTTCCGAGGGGCGGCGCATCGCTGCCGCGCTTTTGCCCGTGACACCCGGCGTCGGGGGTTGACGGGGCCACCGGCGCGCGCACAGGCTCTGCGCGCAGCCGTCACCGCTGACCAGAAAGGACCTACAAGATGGCATTCGAACTTCCCCCGCTGCCTTACGCCCACGACGCGCTCGCCGATCTCGGCATGTCGAAGGAGACGCTGGAGTATCACCACGACCTGCACCACAAGGCCTATGTGGACAACGGCAACAAGCTGATCGCGGGTACCGAATGGGAAGGGCGCAGCCTCGAGGACATCATCCGCGGCACCTACCAGGCGGGCGCCGTGGCGCAGACCGGCATTTTCAACAACGCCAGCCAGCATTGGAACCATGCCCAGTTCTGGGAGATGATGGGCCCGGGCAAGAAGGCCATGCCCTCAGAGCTGGAAGCGCGGCTGAAGGACGCCTTCGGCTCGGTCGAGAAGTTCAAGGAAGACTTCGCCGCTGCGGGCGCCGGGCAGTTCGGCTCCGGCTGGTGCTGGCTCGTCGCCGATGCCGACGGCGTTCTGAAGGTGACCAAGACCGAGAACGGGGTGAACCCGCTCTGCTTCGGGCAGACGGCGCTCCTGGGCTGCGACGTGTGGGAGCATTCCTACTACATCGACTTCACAGGCTGGTGAACTGGGAGAACGTGGCCGCGCGGCTTGCCGCCGCTTGAAGCGCGGCGCGCGTCTTGCAGCCCGGGGATTGATTTTCGTCAATCACGCGCCCCCCTGCCCGGGCGTAGGCTGGCTCCCGAAAGGAAGCCAGCCATGCCCCGAGCCGCGCATCTCCTGACCTCCCCCCGAATTCCGCAGCCGCGGAGGCGGCCATGAGCGGGTCGGCCGCGCGGATGCGCGCATGGGCCGGGCCCGCCATCCTCTCGGTGGGCTTCCGGCCCTTCTTCCTGCTCGCCGGTATCTGGGCGGCGCTTGCCATGGCGCTGTGGCTGGCGATCCTGGCGGGTGCGCTGGCGCTGCCCACCGCCTTCGACCCGGTTGCCTGGCACGCGCATGAGTTCCTGTGGGGCTATCTTGGAGCGGTGGCGACCGGCTTCCTGCTGACCGCGGTGCCGAACTGGACGGGGCGGCTGCCGATCACCGGCTGGGGGCTTGCCGGGCTTGCCGGGCTGTGGCTCGTCGGGCGCGTTGCGGTGGCCGTTTCAGCCCATCTGCCGCCGCTGGCCGTGGCGCTTGCCGATCTCGCCTTCCTGCTGGCGCTGGCGGGGGTTCTGCTGCGCGAGATCATCGCCGGGCGCAACTGGCACAACCTGATGGTCGTGGCGCTGCTCGCGCTGCTGCTCGCGGGTAATGCGGCCTTCCATTGGTCTGCGGCGCAGGGTGGCACGCCTGCCTCCGGCATGGGGTTGCGGCTGGGGATCGCGGCGGCGGTGATGATGATTGCGCTGATCGGCGGGCGCATCGTGCCGAGCTTCACGCGCAACTGGCTGGCGGGCACGGGCCGCGCCGCGCGTCCGGCACCCTTCGGCGCGCCCGACCGCGCCGCGCTCGCCACGGGTGCCGCGGCGCTTGCCGCCTGGGTCCTCTGGCCCGCGGCCTTGGCCACCGGCGTGCTCTGCCTGCTTGCGGGGGTGCTGCATGCGCTGCGTCTTTCGCGCTGGGCGGGGCGGCATACCGGAACCGAGGCGCTGGTCTGGGTGCTGCACGCGGGCTACGGCTTCGTGCCTCTGGGCTTTCTCGCCATGGGCGCGGCGCTGATGGGGCTGGGGGGCGCAAACGGGGCGCAGCATCTGTGGATGGCGGGCGGCATCGGGGTGATGACGCTTGCGGTGATGACGCGCGCGAGCCTCGGCCACAGCGGTCGGGCGCTGCACGCCGGGGCGGGGACGGCGGCGGTCTACCTGCTGGCAATCGCGGCGGTGCTGGCGCGCGCGCTCTACGGCTGGCTGCCCGAGCAAGCGCTGCTGCAGCTTTCGGGCGCCGCCTGGATCGCGGCCTTCGGGCTCTTCTCGGTGCTTTACTGGCCGGTGCTCGCGCTCCCGCGCCTGGCGCGGCGCGGGCCCAACTGACCCGCGGCCGCGTCTAGCGCGTCGTCTCGGTCAGACGGCGGCGAACGTAGCTTTCGACCGAGCCGATCATCTGTTCCATGTAGGGGTCGTCGAAGAAATGCCCGGCGCCCTCGATTTCCTCATGGGTGATGGTGATGCCGCGCTGCTCGTGCAGGCGCGCGACCAGCGCGCGCGTGTCTGCGGGCGGCGCCACGCGGTCGGCCAGCCCGTTGATGACCAGGCCCGACGAGGGGCAGGGGGCGAGGAAGCTGAAGTCATACATGTTCGCGGGCGGCGCCACCGAGATGAAGCCGGTGATCTCGGGGCGGCGCATCAGAAGCTGCATGCCGATCCAGGCGCCGAAGGAGAAGCCCGCCACCCAGCAATGCTTGGCATTGGGGTTGAGCGATTGCAGGTAGTCGAGCGCCGATGCCGCGTCGCTGAGCTCGCCGATGCCCTGGTCGTATTCCCCCTGGCTGCGCCCGACGCCGCGGAAGTTGAAGCGCAGCACGGTGAAGCCCATCGCATGGAAGGCATAATGCAGGTTGTAGACCACCCGGTTGTTCATCGTGCCGCCGAACTGCGGGTGCGGGTGCAGGATGATGGCGATCGGCGCGTCGCGTTCCTTGCGCGGGTGATACCGGCCCTCGAGCCGCCCCTCCGGGCCGGGAAAGATCACTTCAGGCATGGGAACTCCGCTCAGAGGAAGGGCTCGGCCGCGGGCAGCGGGAAAACTTGACGGAAGAGGTCGGGATATCTAGAAACATTCTAAATGCGTCGCTCCGCCGCAGCGCTTCCGGCGTTGTGCAGTTAAGGGCAGCATGCGCATTCGTCAACAGCGCGGGGGCCTTGCGCCATGAAACTCTCGACCAAGGGCCGTTATGCCATGGTTGCGCTCGTCGATCTGGCTCTCACGGGTGCCGACGGGCTGGTATCGCTGTCGGAGGTGTCGCGGCGGCAGAACATCTCGCTGCCCTATCTCGAACAGTTGTTCGTGAAGTTGCGCCGGGCGGGCATCGTCGAGTCGGTGCGCGGGCCGGGCGGCGGCTACCGGCTGGCACGCTCGGCCGATGCGATCCGCGTTGTCGAGGTGCTGGAAGCCGTGGACGAGACGATGAGCGCGCTGCATACCGGCGCGGGCGTCTCGGGCGGGCTGTCGGGCACCAAGGCCCAGTCGCTGACCAACCGGCTCTGGGAGAGCCTCTCGGCGCAGGTCTATGTCTATCTGCACCAGATCCGGCTGTCGGACATCGTGGATAACGCGCTGAAACCCTGCCCGGCGGTACCCGCGCTGTTTCAGATCGTGGACGACGAATGACCGCACGCGTCTATCTCGACTGGAACGCCACCGCGATGCTGCGGCCCGAGGCGAGGGCGGCGATGCTGGCCGCGCTCGATCTGGCGGGCAACCCGTCCTCGGTGCATGCCGAGGGGCGCGCGGCGCGGGCGGCGGTGGAGCGCGCGCGCGAGCAGGTGGCGGCGGCGGTGGGATGCAAGCCGCAGGAGGTGATCTTTACCTCGGGCGCGACCGAGGCGGCGCGGGTGCTGTCGCATCTTCCGGCCGGGCATGCCGTCTGCGTCCAGGAGACGGCGCATGACGCGCTCTGGAGCCATCTCGACCTGACCGGTGTTGCCGAGCGGCCCGAAGGACCGGGCCACACGCTGGCCATGGGGCTGGCGAACGGCGAGACGGGCATCATCACCGAGCCGCCGGTGCGGGAAGGCGGGAAATGGCCCTGGGGGGCGGTGCGCTGCGACTGGCTGATGCTCGACATCACGCAGGCGGCGGGGCGCATTCCCTTCGATTTCGCCGCGAGCGGGGCGGACATGGCTATCCTTTCGGCGCACAAGCTGGGTGGGCCGAAGGGCGTGGGCGCGTTGATCCTGCGTGAGGGGCGCGACATTGCGCCGCTCGCCCAAGGCGGTGGGCAGGAGATGGGGCGCCGGTCGGGAACCGAAAACCTTCCGGGAATCGCGGGCTTCGGGGCCGCAATTGAAGCTGCGATGGCGGATCTGGCGGCGGGCATCTGGGTCCGGGTGGAAAAACTTAGAAATATTCTAGAGAAAAGGCTGGACGCGGACTGCAAAGAAATTATTTTTGTCGGGAAAGGGGTGCGACGGCTGCCGAACACAAGTTGCTTCGCCGCACCGGGCTGGAAGGGAGAGACGCAGGTGATCGCCATGGACCTTGCCGGGTTCGCCGTCTCGGCCGGGTCTGCCTGTTCCTCTGGCAAGGTCCGGGCGAGCCGCGTGCTCGCCGCCATGGGCTACCCGGACGATGTGGCAGGCAGCGCCATCCGGGTCTCGCTGGGCCCCGCAACGACCGAGGACGATGTGCAACGCTTCGCCGATGCCTGGCTTGCGCAGCATCGCCGCCACCGCGCCCGCGCGGCATGAACAAGGGAAGGGACCGGGCATGAGCGCCGTCGAAGAGCCGACCGTCCGCGACGAGGTGGACCGCGAGACCGTCGAGAAGGTGAAATCCGTCGGCGGGCGCTACAAGCACGGCTGGGCCACCGACATCGAGATGGACTTCGCACCGATGGGGCTGAGCGAGGACATCGTGCGGCTCATCTCGGAGAAGAACGGCGAGCCGGAGTGGATGACCGACTGGCGGCTTGGCGCCTACCGGCGCTGGCTGCAGATGAAGGAACCCGACTGGGCGATGGTGGACTACCCCGTCATCGACTTCCAGGCGCAGTATTACTACGCCAAGCCCAGGTCGATGCGGGAGAAGCCGAAATCGCTCGACGAGGTGGACCCGAAGCTGCTGGAAACCTACAAGAAGCTGGGCATCCCGCTACAGGAGCAGATGATCCTCGCCGGCGTCGAGGGCGCAGGCGAGGTGCCCGCGGAGGGCCGCCGCGTGGCGGTCGATGCGGTGTTCGACTCGGTCTCGGTCGGCACCACCTTCCAGAAGGAGCTGGAGAAGGCAGGGGTCATCTTCTGCCCGATCTCCGAGGCGATCCGCAACCATCCGGAACTGGTGCGGAAATACCTCGGCTCGGTCGTGCCGGTGTCGGACAACTTCTATGCAACGCTCAACTCTGCCGTCTTCTCGGACGGCAGCTTCGTCTATGTGCCACCCGGCGTGCGCTGCCCGATGGAGCTGAGCACCTATTTCCGCATCAATGCCGAGAATACCGGCCAGTTTGAGCGTACGCTGATCATCGCCGACAAGGGGTCTTACGTCAGCTATCTCGAGGGTTGCACCGCGCCCAAGCGCGACACCGCGCAGCTTCACGCCGCCGTGGTGGAACTGGTGGCGCTGGAGGATGCCGAGATCAAGTATTCCACCGTGCAGAAC
>PHEG01000622.1 GCA_002842835.1 Alphaproteobacteria bacterium HGW-Alphaproteobacteria-2
GATCACGACCTCGATCTGCTCGGGGGTGAATCCGAAAAGCTCTTTTGCCTCTATGACTTCCAGCGCCTTGTTGAAGAGGCTCGCGCTGTCCACCGAAATTCGCTGGCCCATGTCCCAGTTGGGGTGCGCTACCGCCTCGGCCAGCGTGGCGCGCGCGATGCGCTCGGGCGTCCAGGTGCGGAAGGGTCCGCCCGAAGCGGTGATGATCACCCGTTCGACCTGCGCCCGCGCCTCACCCGCGAGTGCCTGGTAGATCGCGGAATGCTCGCTGTCCACCGGCAGGATTGTGGCGCCGTGGCGCGCTGCCTCGGCCTGCATCAGCGGCCCGGCACAGACCATGCTTTCCTTGTTCGCAAGCGCGACCGTGCCGCCATGCGCAAGGCTGTGCAACCCCGGCAGCAGCCCGGCGGCGCCGACGATCGCCGACATCGCCCAGTCGGTCGGGCGGTCGGCGGCCTCGGCTATGGCCGCCGCGCCCGCCGCCGCCTCGATGCCCGAACCCGCCAGCGCCGCGCGCAGTTCAGGCAGGGCGTCCTCATGGGCGGTGACGGCCACTTCGGCGCGGAACTCGCGCGCGAGATCGGCAAGCGCGGCCAGGTTGCGCCCGCCCGTCAGCGCCACGACCTGGAAGGCATCGGCCCCGCCCGCGCGGCGGATCAGATCGACGGTGTTCGCGCCGATCGAGCCCGTCGCGCCGAAGATCGAGATGCGCCGCATCGAACCTCCCTCAAAGCCCGGCAGGAAAGCCGGTGATCTGCATCAGCAGATAGAGGAACACCGCCGCCCCCGTCATCCCGTCGAAGCGGTCCATCACGCCGCCGTGACCGGGCCAGGTCTTCTTCGGGCTGATGCGCGGCCAGAACTTCGGCCCGCCCAGCAGACGCCCGGCGAAATATCCCGCCACGTCTGAGGCAACCACGACGAGAATGAGCCAGACCGTCCAGAACGGCGGGTGCTGGAGGCGCAGTGCGGCAAGGCTGGCCGCGCCCAGCACGATCGCCACGGCGGCGAGCGCGAAGACCCGCCGCTGGCCGCGCGGCAGCGCCACGGCCAGCGTGCCGATGGCCAGAAGGTCGACGAGGTTCCAGGGCATCGCCAGATTGGGCGCCGCCACCACCGCCGCGGCGGCAGCTGCGCCCAGCGCCACCCACAGCCGCTGTCGCGCCTGCGCGTGCAGCATGCGCGACAGCTCCCAGATCATCAGTGCGGCAAGCAGCCCGCAGAGTGCGGTGAACACCAGCCCCCCGGCCCAGACCGCGCCAAGCCCCAGACCGGCCATAGCGATTCCCGAACCCATGCGCAGCGAGAGATCGGCGAAACGCCCGCCCTTCATACCTGCGCGGTACCGAAGCGGCGGTGGCGCGCGTCGAAGCGGTTCAGGCAGCGGGCGAAATCCTCCGGCGTGAAATCGGGCCAGAGCGTGTCGACGAAGTCGTATTCCGCATAGGCCGATTGCCAGAGCAGGAAATTCGAGATGCGCGCCTCTCCGCTGGTGCGGATGACGAGGTCGGGGTCGGGCAGCACATGCGTG
>PHEG01000114.1 GCA_002842835.1 Alphaproteobacteria bacterium HGW-Alphaproteobacteria-2
CGCGTCGCCGGTGCGTTCGCGCGCCCTGAGTTCCAGCACCTGGCCGACGAAGACCAGCGCCACGATCACCACCGCCGCCTCGTAATAGGTGCCGACGCCGTGGCCCATCCGGTAGGCCTCGGGAAAGACGCCGGGCAGGAAGGTCGCGACCAGCGAATAGAGATACGCCGCCGCAACGCCGATGCTGATCAGCGTCCACATGTTGGGGCTGCGGTTCAGCAGCGAATCGAGGCCACGGCGGAAGAACGGCAAGGCGGCCCACAGGATGATCGGCGTCGCCAGCACGAACTCCAGATAGCTGGCGGTCTGGTGCCCGATCCAGTCGCGCACCGGCAGCGCCACCAGTTCGCCCATCGTCAGGATCACCAGGGGCACCGCCGCCGCCGCCGAGATCCACATCCGGCGGGTGAAGTCGGTCAGCTCTTCGCTGGGTTCGTCCGAGGGCAGCATCGGCTCCAGCGCCATGCCGCAGATCGGGCAGGCCCCGGGCGCATCGCGGATGATCTCGGGGTGCATCGGGCAGGTGTACTGGACGTTCTCGGGCCCCGATGTCTTGCGCGTGGCGGCGCGGCCCGAGGCGTAGAACCACGGATCGGCGGCGAATTTCGTCTGACACTTGTCCGAGCAGAAATGAAAGGTCTCGCCCTGGAACTCGGCGTGATGCCCGTCGGGCCTGACCGCGACCGTCATCCCGCAGACCGGGTCCTTCGCGGTCTCGGCCCCCGCAGGCATCTCGGGCGCCGCGTGATGATGATCGTGGTCCATCTTGATTCAGCCTTCTGTTATCTCTTTTCAGCTTGCGGCTTCCAAAGGCTGCAATCTCAGGCCCGTTTCAATGGTGGTCGTGAGTGCCTTCCTCAGGCTTTCTCCGCATCGCCACCCAGAGCAGCGGCAGGCCGGTGACCAGGCCAAGGCCAAATACCGCCCAGGTGGCGCGGCTCATGTCCCCGCTGGCGGCTTCCCCTCCGACATGCGCCAGAAGGAAGCTTGCCGGGACGATCCCGGCCAGCGTCGCAAGCGCAAACCGCCAGGCGTGCAGGCGGCTGAGCCCTGCGGCGTAGCTGATCATGTCGAAGGATACGAAGGGCATCAGGCGGCTGGCAAAAACCGTCGCCGTCAATGCGACTTGCGACCCCAGCAGCCCGGCATCGACCCGGTTGCCGAACACCCGCCGCAGGGCATCGTGCCCCAGAACCCGCGCCAGGCCGAAGGCTATCAGGGCCCCGAGCTCGGCGCCGATCACGGCGCTCGGGATCGGGCTGGCCACGACCGCGATGGTCATGAGTGTGATGATCAGGGCCGGCCCCCAAAGGCCCGCGCGCGCGACCAGTGCCTCGATCGCCTCAACGTGCAGCAGTCCTCGCGCCTCGGTGAACACCGAAGGCGCGAAAAGCCATACGGCGAACAGGCCGATCCCGAGGATGGCCAGTCCTGCGAGGATGCCCGTGCGCAGCTTCATGTCAGATCGCCTCGATAGCCTTCGCCAGAAGGTCGCGGACCCGGCCCGCGATGCCCGTCAGCTCGGCGTTCTCGATCGCCTGCATGGACGCCACCGGGTCGATCGCGCTGATCTCGACACCCCCCCCTACCTCGCGCAGGATGACGTTGCAGGGCAGCATCGCGCCCACCCGAGGCTCGATCCCGATCGCCTGATGGGCCATCTTCGGGTTGCAGGCGCCAAGGATGCGATAGGCCGGCATCTCGACATCAAGCTTCTTCTTCATCGTCGCCTTGACATCGATCTCGGTCAGGACGCCGAAGCCATGATCCGCCAGCGTCTTGCGCGTTCGGGCGTCGATGTCGTCGATTCCGGCGCCGGAGATCATTCGATTGATCGTATAGGTCATTGCGAAGTCCTTTCATTCATTTCCGTAGATATTTTGCGAGGGCGACTATGGCCAAAACGACGAGGACAAGGATCAAGATCCATCCGATCCAGCCATAGCCCATGCCAAACCCGATTCCGTGGCCCAAGTCGTTCCAGTTCATCATTTCATCCTCCTTATTTCCCTGCCGAGAGTACGCCTATCGACCGGCCCTGACGACAACATGGGGCAGGACAGCACGGGATCGGTGTCGGAGCGCTCGGTCCGGACGCCCCGCCCGGATCATGCGGATGCCGTGACGGCAAACTCGGTCATCATGCCGGTGGCCAGATGCGGCATGTGGTGGCAGTGCAGCATCCAGCGTGCCGCCTCGCCCGCATCAAGCGCCACATCGACCATCGACATCGGCGGTACATGGACCGTGTCGCGCAGCGCGCCCGCGACCCGGTGCCCGTTCAGCCCGACGACCTGGAAGGCATGGCCGTGCAGGTGCATCGGGTGGCCCATCATCGACATGTTGTGAAACGACAGCACCACCCGCTCGCCGCTGCGCGCGGTGATCGGCTGACGCTGGCCCCAGACGGCGCCGTTGATGGTCCACAGATAGGGCTGCATCGCGCCGCCCAGCATCAGCATCTGACTGCGATCCACGGGCCGGTCGGGCAGGGCGCCCTGCGCGATCAGGCGAGACTCCTGCGCAAGATCGGTGTCGAAGGCGGGCGCTTCGGACTCCGCCATGGCATCGAGGCGCCGAATCTCGGCACCCGACGTGGCAAGGATCAGGCCGGTGCGCTCGCGCCCGCCCTCGCGCTGCGCAAGGATCGGCCAGGCGCCGCCCTGGTTTGGCAGGTCGATCTCCAGGTCCAGCCGCTGGCCCATCGCCAGGCCGAAGCGGGTGCCCGGCAGCGGCTGCACCGCATGGCCGTCCACCGCGACAAGGTCGGCCTGCGCTGCCCCGGTGTCGATCCAGAACACCGTCGCCGCGGCGGCGTTGATCACCCGCAGCCGGATGCGGCCGCCGCGCTCGATCCTCACCACCTCGGGGTCCGACAGGGTCCGGTCGTTGGCGAGATAGGCGTCCCAGTCGTAATCGTTGAGATCCATGGCCATGCCGCCCATGCCCGGCATGCCGCCCATCGGCATGCCGCCCATGGCGCCGTGGCCCATGCCCCGCATCGCACCCATGCCGCCCATCGGCGTGCCCGGCGCGGGCGGCATACCGGCACCATGGGCAGCGCCGTGCCCGCCGCCATTTCCATCGCTGATTTCGGCCAGAACCTCCTCGGGGGCCTTGAAGGAGAAGTCATGCAGGAACATCACGACCTCCTGCCGGTCGGCGACAATATCCTCGGGCGCACGCACGATCAGCGGCGCGGCAAGCAGCTGCATCTCCTGGATCGGCACATGGCTGTGCATCCAGTGCGTGCCCGGGCGCGGCTCGAAATCGTAGGATCGGGTCTCTCCTGGTGCCAGCAAGGGCAGGGGAATTTCCGGCACGCCGTCCTGCGCATTGGGCGGGATCTGGCCGTGCCAGTGGATGATCGTGCCGACGTCAAGATCGTTGGTCAGATCGACCCGGAACCTCTGGCCGGGGTCGAGCACCAGGCCCTGGCCAGCGGGACCGGCAAGGCCGAAGACCCTGGCGGCGCGACCGTCGATGTCGAGTGTGCGGCTCGCGGCGGACAGGGCGAGAGGCGCTGCCGCCTGCGCCATGGCGGCGCGTGGAAGATGCGCGGCGGCAAGCGCTGCGGTACTTGCGGCGAGAAAGCCGCGGCGGGAAAGGCTGTTCATTGTCGTCTCCTCGGGACTCGGGCCCCGTTCATCAATGCCGATGGGACGCCTCGGGCATCGGCCCGGGCGCGATCAGAGGAGACGGTGTTTGGGAGGGCGTTCGTTCAATCCGGGCGCGCGGCTGGCCTGGATTTCTTCGGAGGGGACGTAATGACGGGAAGGTCCATCTTCGTGTCCGGCTTCCCTGCCGGGTGATGTCAGGAAGACCGCAAGACCCGCGCAAACGAACTCGCACATCTCAGCGTCGGCCGCGCCGCAGTGATGTTGGTCGGCACAGGAATGTTCGCCATCCTTCGTTGCGTGCAACGGTTCGCCCAGATGGACGGCGTGGTCCGGCCCGGGGCTCATGCGCGCGGCATGCGCGGAGGTCGCCGTCGTGCCCCCGGCGATCGCAAGTATGAAAAGCAGGGCGACGACACGTGCGAACATGAGGTAGAGATAGGCATCGCTCACGGGGTTGTCCATTGTCGCAGGCGGCGCGCCTCTGGCAGAATTTCCCCGGGGCGCGAAGCCAACGAATTTCCGACGCGATCGGGGATGGATCTCTTGGGAACAAGCCTCGGGAAAATCGTCTGGGCCGGCCTGCTCGTCGGAGGCATGATCGTGGCGGTCCTTGCCGGTTGGCACTATGGTGGTGCGGAGTCCACTGCCGGACCGTCGCCGGAAGTCGTCGCACAGGGTCGGCGGGTCTATGCGGATCAATGTGCCGCCTGCCACGGCGCCGATCTCGCGGGGCAGCCCGACTGGCGCTCACCGCTTCCCACCGGCCGCCTGCCTGCGCCACCGCACGACGCGAGCGGCCACACCTGGCATCATGCCGACGACGTCTTGTTCCTCATTGTCAGGGAAGGCACCGCCGCCGTCGTCGGGAACGGCTACGAGAGCGACATGCCAGGCTTCGCAGACGTGCTGAGCGACGCGGAGATCCGGGCAGTTCTCGCCTACATCAAGAGCACCTGGCCGGAGCGCGAGCGGAGCTACCAGGAGAGCGTGTCACAGGCAAACTAGGCCGTGCCGGCCGAGCGCATTGATCCGCGCCGGTTTCGCCTGTGGCCGCAAAATCCTGACTGGGATGGGACATCATGAGCAGGACGAAGCGCGTTATTCCCCGAAGTTCGCGTCAGAGGTAATGCGTTTGATCTGAAAAGGTTGCAGGCGTTGCCCGAGTGGTTCCCCGCCTCGGCTGCGGTGCCGCCGCTTCGGGCATCGGCTGGTCGAAGCAAGCCTGATCGGGGGTTTTCCCGCGACGGCGACGTTGTAGCCATGCCCCCTTTCCATCCATGCCGATCCTGCCCTTGCGGGCGACCCGCGCCCTGATGACGCCGCTCGGGGCGAGTTGGCTGCCCTGATCGCCGCCACCGCACCTTCGCCTTGAATGTCGGGCCGTGGCTCCGCGCGTTCGTCTTGTCATTGTCTTCTCCTCACGCGCGGCAATCATGCCGCTCGATCGCCGGGAAACCGATCCGCGAGATCAATCGCCGGCCTGGCTCATGCGCGGAAAACTCACTCGTCCCGCCTGTTCGGATCTCCGCCGACACCTCTCCGCCGAGGATGTCATCCGCCTGGAAACGACCTGGATGGACCGGCTCGCCACGCGCGCGTATGGTCTGAGCCCATGACCAACCCCGATCCCACGCTCCGTCCCGAGCCGCGCCCCGAGGATGCCGACCGGGCACTTCGCCCGCAGTCGCTCGACGCCTTCACCGGGCAGCGGGAGGCGCGCGCCAACCTGCGCGTCTTCATCGAGAGCGCGCGCCAGCGCGGCTCCGCCATGGACCACGCGCTCTTCTACGGCCCGCCCGGTCTCGGCAAGACGACGCTCGCGCAGATCGTGGCGAAGGAGCTGGGCGTGGGCTTCCGCATGACCTCGGGGCCGGTGCTGGCGCGCGCGGGCGATCTGGCCGCGATTCTGACCAACCTCGAGCCGCGCGACGTGCTCTTCATCGACGAGATCCACCGCCTCAGCCCGGTGGTGGAAGAGGTGCTCTACCCGGCGCTGGAGGATTTCGCGCTCGATCTCGTGATCGGCGCGGGGCCGGCGGCGCGTTCGGTGCGCATCGAGTTGCAGCCCTTCACGCTGGTCGGCGCCACCACCCGGCTGGGCCTGCTGACCACGCCGCTGCGCGACCGTTTCGGCATCCCCGTGCGGCTGGAGTTCTACAC
>PHEG01000115.1 GCA_002842835.1 Alphaproteobacteria bacterium HGW-Alphaproteobacteria-2
CCACGCGAATCGTGCCCGGCTTTCACGAAGCACTTCGGCTGGTGCTGGTGGAGGCGAGCCCGGTGTTGCGCGCGCGCCAGCGGGCGGCACTGGCGGGCTCGGAGATCACCTTCGCCGACACTGCGGAGGCGCTGCCCGAGGCGCCGCTTCTGCTGATCGCCAACGAGTTCTTCGACGCGCTGCCGGTCCGCCAGTTCCAGCGCGCGGGTGCTGGCTGGCGCGAGCGGATGGTCGGGCTCGACGCCGGGGGCGGGCTTGCCTTCGGACTCTCCGGCCCGGTGGCACCCGAGGCACTGGCGCCGCGGCTCGCCGACACGAGGGAAGGCGAGGTGGTGGAACTCTGCCCCGCCGCGCCCGGCATCGCGCAGGAGATCGCCCGGCGCATCTCTGCCCATGGCGGCGCGGCGCTGATCGTCGATTACGGCGGCTGGCGCGGCACGGGAGACACGCTTCAAGCGCTTGCCGGGCACCGCTTCGCCGACCCGCTGGCCGCGCCCGGCACCGCCGATCTGACCGCGCACGTCGATTTCGAGCCGATCGCGCGCGCCGCCCGCGCTGCGGGGGCCGCCGTGGCGCCGCTGACCACGCAGGGCACCTTCCTCGCCCGGCTTGGCATCGCCGAGCGTGCCGCGGCGCTCTCCCGTGGACTGGCGGGCGCCGCACTTACCGCGCACGAGGCTGCCCATCGCCGCTTGACCGCGCCCGAGGAAATGGGAACGCTCTTCAAGGTGCTCGCGCTGCATCCGCAGGGCCCGCCACCGCCGGGATTCGACGCATGACGCTCGACATCATCACCTCGCCCCTGCTCGCGCCGCTGCGCCACGGCTTCTTCACGCGCCGGGGCGGGGCCTCCTCGGGCATCTTCGCGGGGCTCAACTGCGGGCGCGGCTCTTCGGACCTGTCGGATGCGGTGGCGCTCAACCGTGCTCGCGTGGCGGCGGCACTGGGCGTGGAGCCCGAGCGGATGGTGGGCGTGCGCCAGGTGCACTCCGCGCGCGTGATCACCGTGACCGCGCCCCTGCCCCTGCAGCGCCCCGAAGCGGACGCCATGGTGAGCACGACACCGGGCCTCGCGCTCGCCGTGCTGACCGCCGACTGCCAGCCGGTGCTGCTGGCGGACGCAGCGGCGGGTGTGATCGGCGCCGCCCACGCGGGCTGGCGGGGATTGCGCGACGGCGTGCTGGAGGCAACGATCGACGCGATGGCGGCGCTGGGGGCGGCACGCGGGCGCATCCGCGCCGCCATCGGCCCCACGATCAGCCAGCACGCCTACGAGGTGGGCCCGGAGCTCTTCGAGGCGTTCCGCGACGACGATCCGCAGAGCGCCCGCTTCTTCGCCCCCGGCAAGGGTGACCGGCTGCTGTTCGATCTGCCGGGCTACGGGCTTCACCGGCTGCGCGCGGCGGGTATCGCGACCGCGGAGTGGACGCGGCACTGCACCTATTCGGATGCGGAACGCTTCTATTCCTACCGCCGCGCCACGCATCTGGGCGAGGCGGATTACGGGCGGCTCATCTCGGCAATCCGACTCTGAGCCCGACGTACGGCCGAACCGCCCCCTGCACCGCGCGCGCTTCGAGCCTGTGTCACGGATCTGCCGCAATCCGGCCCGGAAATGCCCCGCGCCCGCCGCGGGAAGGTGCCCGCGCCGCCCCGAGCGCGCCAGAATCTTCCGCGACAAGGAGACAATCGCTTCGCCCAACCAGGACCGAGGCCCGCAGCGAAAGACACATGATGACGAGTAAGCGCCGTTGGATGAAATGGATTCTCGCCGAAAGCGCCAAGCCGCAGCCGGGGCTGCCCTGGCAACGGGGCAAGCGTATCGACCGCGCCACGGCGCTTCCTCCGGTGAAGCTGCGTCCCGCCGTGCGGGCGTTGGAGCGGACGTGAGCGCACGGCCCCCCCATCAGGGCCGCCCGCGTCCGGCAGGCTGCGCCCGGCGGCGACGCCCAAAGAGTCCGAAGAGCCCGCCACCCGCGCGGAACACGGGCGCAAGTTCCGCCTCGGGCAATGAGAAGGGCGACAGGTCATGATGGAAACCCGGCTCGCGCAGGGCATGGTAGATCTCGTCGAGTACCACCTCGGGTGCGTCGCGCAGCCGGTCCGACGCGATCGGCACCACCTGTGCGGCCTGCGGCCCGACCTGCGCTGGATGCCCTCTCGCGCCGAAGGGCAGCACCAGCAGGAAGCGTGCCAGCGGGAAGATCGGTGCCAGACCGCCGAGCGCCTCGATCCAGCCCGGGTCGCTGTCGAAGACCGCCGTGCCCGGCGCGATGTCGTGATGCACCGCAGCAAAGAGCCCGCGCAGCAGCGCGCGACGCTGCGCGGGGCGCAGGAAGGCCTCCGGCGTGCCGCCGCGCGCGCAGCGCGCCGACGCAGCCTCGTAGAGCGCAAGCGCCCCACTGGCCTCGCGCGGGGCAAAGCGCGGGTTCTGGGCCAGTACCCGCATAAGCCCTGCGGCACTGGCACCCGCGAGGCCGGAGACGAAATGCACGCGCATCGGACCTGTGACCGCCGGTATCATGCCGTCCGCTCCGGTTTTCTGCCCCGACGCCCCGCAGCCCTGCCGCGGGTCTCAAGCCACACTGCCCGAGTCGCAGCCGCCGGGCAATCTTGGCCTCGCAGGCCTGGCGACCAGCGACCGCTCCCGGGAGAGCGCCGATGAGCTACGCCTTCGACCGCCGCCGCATGGCCCCCTTTGCCCAACGTCCTGCACTCGGCTCCGGCGCCGCGCCGCCGGGGCCACGGCTGCCGCTGCGGCTGAGCTACCTCGCCCGCCGCGGGCATCTCGTGGAGGAAAGCCTCTCGATACCGCTCCTGCCGGCAGAGCATGGCATATGCGCGGTCTTCGCGCGCGGCACCCTGATCGCCACGCCCTCGGGCGCCACCGCAGTGGAAGACCTCGCCCCCGGCGATGCCGTGATGACCCGGGACACCGGCGCGCAACCGCTCGCATGGCTTGGCTCGGTCACACTGCGGCTGCGCGCCGGAGAGACGGCGCAACCAGCCGCAGCGCTGCGCGTGGTGGGGGGCGGCTTCGGCCCGCTCCTTCCCGAGCCCGACCTGGTGCTGCACGAGAGCGCGCATATCCTGATGCCCCAGGCGACCGAGGATGGCCGACGCGGCTCGGCGCTGGTGCCGCTTGCCGATCTCGCCGACGATCACAGCGTGTTCCGACTGCGCCCGCCCGGGCCGATCGAGTTCTTCAATCTCGCCTTCGAGACGCACCAGATCATCTGCGCGAACGGCCTCGCAGTGGAAAGTTTCCATCCGGCGCGGGTGCTTGGTGCCGCGCCCGCCAACGCGCGCGAGACGCTGGCGCGGCTCTTTCCATATCTCGACGGGGATCTGCAGCTCTTCGGGCGACCCTGCCGCCCCTACCGCAGTAGCGCCGGCAGCTCGGCAGCCTGAGCCCCGGCGCCGCGGCGCGCTCAGGTCGACTCGGCCAACCGCGCCTCGAGCACCTCGAACGGCACACCGGGGCTGTCCTTGGCGCAGCGGATCACCAGCGAGGTCTTCACGCTCGCCACATTGGGAGCCGAGGTCAGCGAGCCGGTGAGGAAGCTCTGGAAACTCGACAGGTCGGGCGCCACGCATTTCAGGATGAAGTCGATCTCGCCGTTGAGCATGTGGCACTCGCGCACCAGCGGCCACGCGCGGCAACGCTCCTCGAAGGCCTTGAGATCCGCCTCGGCCTGGCTGTTGAGCCCGACCATGGCAAAGACCTGCACCTCGAAGCCCAGTTGCCGCGAATTCACGTCGGCGTGATAGCCGCGCAGGTAGCCCTGCTCCTCGAGCGTGCGCACGCGCCGCAGGCAGGGCGGCGCCGAGATGCCCACACGGCGGGCAAGCTCGACATTCGTCATGCGGCCGTCGGCCTGCAGCTCGGCGAGGATCATGCGGTCGATCGGGTCCAGTCGCGCGCCGGGCATTCGGTTCCTCCCTCCGGTTTTGCGCATCTTATGTGGCAGCCTGCCCGGGCGCAATTATGTTTCGTCTGCGGGCAAGATTATTCCAAGCGTGTCCGACCATGGCTCGGCGCGCCTTGCTCTCTTCCCTCGCCCGGCCGCGCGGCTTATATCCCGGCCCCGGACCCGGAGCGAGCAAGGACAGCCCCCATGAGCGAGACGCGCCAAACCCGCCTTCTGATTATCGGCTCGGGGCCCGCAGGCTATACCGCGGCCGTCTACGGTGCGCGCGCCATGCTCGATCCGGTGCTGGTCCAGGGCATCCAGCCGGGCGGGCAGCTCACCATCACCACCGAGGTGGAAAACTGGCCGGGCGATACCGAGGTGCAGGGCCCCGACCTGATGGTGCGCATGGAGGCCCATGCCCGCGCTGTGGGCACCGAGATCGTCTCGGACCATATCGCCCGGCTGGACCTCGGCCAGCGCCCCTTCACGGCGGAGGGAGAGAGCGGCACGCGCTACATCGCCGACGCGGTGATCCTCGCCACAGGCGCGCAGGCGCGCTGGCTGGGTCTTCCTTCGGAGGAGCGGTTCAAGGGCTTCGGCGTCTCTGCCTGCGCCACCTGCGACGGGTTCTTCTACCGCGGCCAGGATGTGGTGGTGATCGGTGGCGGCAACACCGCCGTGGAAGAGGCGCTCTTCCTGACCAATTTCGCCAGCAAGGTGACGCTGATCCACCGCCGCGACTC
>PHEG01000116.1 GCA_002842835.1 Alphaproteobacteria bacterium HGW-Alphaproteobacteria-2
GCGCCTTCTGGTGCTCGACGAGCCGACCTCGGCGCTCGACATGACGGTGCAGGTGCAGATCGTGGACCTGCTGCGCGCGCTCCAGCGCAAGTACGGGCTTGCCTATCTCTTCATCAGCCACGATTTGCGCGTGGTGCGCGCCATGAGCCACGAGGTGATCGTGATGAAGGATGGCGACATCGTTGAACAGGGACCAGCGGCGCAGATCTTCGATGCCCCCCGCCACGCCTACACGCGCCAGCTTGTGCAGGCCGCGCTGCACCCGGCGGGCAGTGCCGCCTGACCGGCCTCAGATGGCGAGGCTGTGGGACTCCGCCGACATCTCGTAGGCATCGAAGCAGCGAGCGATCATGCGGGCCAGGGCGTGGCCTTCATGCGGGATTTCGAGGATCCGCCCCGTCGCATGCAGATAGCCCGGGAACCGCGCCACCGCGGCCCCGGCCATGGCATCGAGCGTGCCCGGAGCGGCGCCGCATTCGGCCTCCAGCGCATCGAGATCGGCGCGGAACTGGCACATCAGCTCCTCGATGACACGCGCGCGCAGCACGTCCTCGCCGCGGAAGGCGTGGCCGCGCCCGGTGGCGAACTCGCCGCCACGCACCCGGCCCTGATACTCCGCCGTCTTCGAGGCGTTCTGGGCGTAGCCCTGCGGGAAACGCGAGATCGACGAGGCGCCAAGGCCGATCAGGGCGACCGCCTGATCATCCGTGTATCCCTGGAAGTTGCGCCGCAGCACCCCTGCCTCGGCAGCCACCGAGAGCCCGTCGCCGGGCTTCGCGAAATGGTCGATGCCGATCTCGCGGTAGCCCGCCCAGGTGAAGAGCCGCCGCGCCGTCTCGAAGAGATGCAGCCGCGCCTCCGGAGCGGGCAGCGCCTCGGCCGGGATCAGCGTCTGGCGCCGCGCCATCCAAGGCACATGGGCATAGCCGTAGAGCGCCACGCGGTCAGGCTCCAGTTCCAGCAGCTTGCGCGTGCTGTCGGCGATGCGGGCGCTGTCCTGGAAGGGCAGACCGTAGAGAATGTCGGCGTTCAGGCTGCGGATGCCACGCGCGCGCAACGCCTGCACCGCGTCGCGGGTAATCTCGAAGCTCTGGCTGCGGCCGATCACCTTCTGGATGTCGGGGTCGAAGTCCTGCACGCCGATCGATGCGCGGTTCATTCCCGCCGCCGCCAGCGCATCGAGCCGCGCGCCGTCGATCTCGCCGGGGTCGATCTCCACCGAGAACTCGGCGCCGTCTCCCAGCGGGAAATGCGCGGCGATCGTGCCCGCCAGGTCCGAGATCCTCTCGGCGGAGAGGATCGTCGGTGTGCCGCCACCCCAGTGCAGGCGGCTGAGATGCACATCCGCAGGCAGTTCCGCGCGCACCAGCGCCACCTCGCGCTTGAGCGTCTCGAGATAGAGCTGCACCGGCAGGTCGTTCGTCACCCCCTGGGTGCGGCAGGCACAGAACCAGCAAAGCCTGCGGCAGAACGGCACATGCACATAAAGCGAAACGGCGCTGCCCGTGGGAATGGCATTGAGCCAGCCCCGGAAATGCCCGCCCTGCACGGAAGCATCGAAGTGCACCGCCGTGGGGTAGCTGGTGTAGCGCGGTACCTTCGCATCGAAAAGGCCGAGCCGGGCGAGTTGAGATTCGTGTTTCATGCGACTACCATCAGGCGAGGCGCGCGCTGCGACTTTGATCGAAATCAAAACAGGTGGTTCGGATGGGAAAATTTGGCCTCGCGGAAACCCACCTGACCTGCGGGGACTGCCCGATCCGGCACCGTGCCGTCTGCGCCCGCTGCGAGACAGAGGAACTGGCCGCGCTCGAAGAGACCAAGTACTACCGCGACTACGAGCCGGGGCAGACCATTGTCTGGGGCGGTGACGAGATGGATTTCGTGGCTTCCGTCGTCTCGGGTGTCGCCACGCTCAGTCACACGATGGAGGACGGGCGGCGGCAGATGGTAGGGCTTCTGCTGCCGAGCGATTTTCTCGGCCGGCCGGGTCGGCGGCTCGCGCCCTATGACGTGACTGCGGTCTCGAAGCTGACGCTCTGCTGCTTCCGCCGAGCGCCCTTCGAGGACCTGCTGCTGTCCACCCCCGCAATCAACCGCCGACTGCTCGAGATGACGCTCGACGAGCTCGACGCAGCGCGCGAGTGGATGCTGATCCTCGGCCGCAAGACCGCACGCGAGAAGATCGCCAGCCTCATCGCCATTGTCGGACGCCGAGATGCGGCCCTGCACATGATGCGCGCCGACGGGCAGGTGGTGTTCGATCTGCCGCTTACCCGCGAGGCGATGGCCGATTACCTCGGGCTCACGCTCGAGACGGTAAGCCGCCAGATCTCGGCGCTGAAGCGCGAGGGCGTGATCCGCATCGAAGGAAACCGCCACGTCACGGTGCCGGATTTCCCGCGTCTTATGGAGGAAACGGGAGACGACACCGACGGTGGCCTGCTCTCCTGAGCGCCTGTCAGGCGACCAGCTTCTCCGCCCGACGCAGATCGACCGAAACGAGCTGGCTCACCCCCTGTTCGGCCATGGTCACGCCGAAGAGTCGGTCCATGCGCGCCATGGTGATGGCGTGGTGGGTGATCACGAGAAACCGTGTGCCGGTGCGCCGCGTCATCTCGTCGAGCAGATCACAGAAGCGCGTCACGTTGGCGTCGTCGAGCGGCGCATCCACCTCATCGAGCACGCAGATCGGCGCGGGGTTTGACAGGAAGACCGCGAAGATCAGCGCCAGCGCCGTCAACGTCTGCTCGCCGCCCGAGAGAAGCGAAAGCGTGGAGAGGTTCTTTCCCGGCGGCTGGCACATGATCTCGAGCCCGGCTTCCAGCGGATCATCGCTCTCGACCAGCTCGAGCCGCGCCTCGCCGCCGCCGAAGAGGGTGGTGAAGAGCGTGGCAAAATGGCCGTTCACCGTCTCGAAGGCGGTCAGAAGCCGCTCGCGCCCCTCACGGTTGAGGCTGGCTATTCCCGTGCGCAGCCGTGTGATCGCGGCTTCCAGATCGGCCTTCTCGTGCGCAAGGCGGTCGTGCTCGGTTTGCACCTCGCGTGCATCTTCCTCGGCGCGCAGGTTGACCGCGCCAAGCGCGTCGCGGGCGCGGCGGTGGCGGGCGATAGCCTCTTCCAGCGCGGCCACGTCTGGCATCGCCTCCGGGTCGGCGCCCAGCCTGTCGAGCAGCGCCTGCGGCGTGGTCTCCGCCTCGTCGGCGATCTGGCGCGCCGCCTGTGCGACGCCCTGCGCCGCGGCCTCCGCCGTCGCCTCGGCACGGGCACGGGCCTCGCGGGATTCCGAGGCCGCGCGCTCGGCCGCGCGTTCCGCGGCAACGGCATCGCGCAGCGCGCCCTCGGCTTTGGCCAGAGCATCGGCAGCGTTTCGGCGGCGCAACTCGGCGGCCTCGAGCTGATCCGCCAG
Organism: Alphaproteobacteria bacterium HGW-Alphaproteobacteria-2; assembly: GCA_002842835.1. GTDB lineage: Bacteria > Pseudomonadota > Alphaproteobacteria > Rhodobacterales > Rhodobacteraceae > PHEG01. The sequence continues at coordinate 3,410 of PHEG01000116.1, forward strand.
CTTCGCGCGTTCCGCGGCGATCTCGCCCGGGCGCGCACGCGCTGCCTCCAGTTCATGGGCGCTGGCGGCCCGGCGCTCCTCCAGTTCGGCGATCCGCTCGTCGGCGCTTGCAAGCCGTTTCTGCCAGTTTTCCAGCTCGCGGGTGACCTCCTGCCGACGGCGGGCGCGCGCCTCGCCGGCGCGGCGCAACTCGTCATGCGCGGAGCGCGCTGCCAGCATGGCGGCCCGCGCCTGCTCGCAGCGGGCGCGCAGATGCTCGACCGCGCTGCGCGCCGCATCGAGATCGCCCAGCGCGGCCACTGCATCCTCTGCCTCGACCAGACGGGTGGCGGCGGCCTCGGCCTCCTCGGCAAAGCGCGCCACGGCGAGGCGCTGCGATTCCAGTCGACCGGCAGCAAGCGCGGCATCGGCCTCGGCTCGGCTGCGGGCACGACTCACATCGGCCAGCGCGGTATCGGCAGCGCGTCGGTCGGCGCGGGCGGCTTCATCGGCGCGGGTGGCCTCGGCCAGTCGGCCGGTAAGCACGTCGAGCGCCTGCCGCGCCCCCTCTGCCCGGGCCGACGCATCCTCGAGGTCGCGCTTGAGTTGCACGAGGCGATTGAGTTGCTGGAGCCGCAGCGCCGCCGCCGTGGGCACATCCTCCGCCGTCTGGCGCAGCCCGTCCCAGCGCCAGAGATCGCCCTCGCGGCTCACAAGCCGCTGGCCTGGGGCGAGCAGCGGTTGCAACCGCGCGCCCTCGGAGCGATCCACGATGCCTACCTGCCCGAGCCGCCGAGCCAGAACCGCGGGCGCCGTGACATGGAGCATGAGCGGCGCCGCCCCGGCGGGCAGCGTCTGCGGCGTGGGATAACCCGGCAGCGCGACCCATCCGCTGTCCTCGGCCCCGGCTGCCTCGCCCATGCGTAGTGTGTCGCCCAGCGCGGCACCCATCGCCGCCTCGTAGCCCGGTGCCACCTGCACCCGGTCGATAAGCCGCCCGGGCCCGCCGCCCTCGCGCTCCACCAGCCGGGCGAGAGCGGCCACCTCGGCGCGTAGCGCCGCGGCCTCGCCTTCGGTGCCGGAATACTCGGCGCGGGCGGCGGCCTCGCGCGCCTGCGCCTCGCCGCGCGCGACATCGGCCTGTGCCAATGCCGCCTCGGCTTGGCGCGCGGCCTCGATCGCCGCTGCCTCGCTCTCGGCGGCAGCGCCCTGAGCGGCCTCGGCGGCGGCACCTGCGGTCTCGGCCTCGGCCACGGCC
>PHEG01000623.1 GCA_002842835.1 Alphaproteobacteria bacterium HGW-Alphaproteobacteria-2
CGCATGGCAGGTGATCGTGTCGGGCAACCTCGACAACACCGATGCCGACTACGACGGCAAATATGCCTTCTCGACCTCCTACAATTCCGAGATGGGCATCTCGCTGGCCGAGATGACGGCCTCCGACATGGACCATTTGGTGGTCTTCAACCTCGCCGAGATCGAGAAGGGCATCGCCGCAGGCGATTACACCGAGCTCAACGGCGTGAAGGTGATCGACGGGCGCAAGGGTCAGAACAAGAACTACACCCGCTACATCCCGATCCCCAACAACCCGCACGGGTGCAACATGGCGCCCGATCGCATTCACCTGTGCATCGGCGGCAAGCTCTCGCCCACCGTCTCGGTGATCGACGTGCGCAAGCTCGATGCGCTCTTCGAGAGCGATATCGACCCGCGCAGCGCCGTGGTGGCCGAGCCGGAACTGGGCCTCGGGCCGCTGCACACCTGCTTCGACGGACAGGGGAACGCCTTCACCACGCTCTTCCTCGACAGCCAGGTGGTGAAGTGGAACCTCGACCGGGCAGTGCGCGCCTATGCGGGCGAGAATGTCGACCCGATCATCGCGAAGACCGATGTGCACTACCAGCCCGGCCACAACTCGACCACCATGGGCGAGACGCTGGACGCGGATGGTAAAAATCTCGTCCTTGCGCACGACGGCCCGACCTTCGCCGAGCCGCACGACTCGATCCTCGTGCACCGTTCGGTGGTCAACCCGCTGCACGTCTGGAACCGCAATGACCCGATGTGGGCAGAGACCCGCAAACAGGCCGAAGCCGACGGCGTGGACATCGACGAATGGACCGACACGGTGATCCGCGACGGCAACAAGGTGCGCGTCTACATGTCCTCGATCGCACCCTCGTTCAGCATCGAGAAGTTCACGGTGACGGAAGGCGACGAGGTGACGGTGACCGTCACCAACCTCGACGACATCGAGGACCTCACGCACGGCTTCTGCGTCGGCGATCACGGCGTCGCCATGGAGATCGGCCCGCAGGCCACCCCCGGCGTCTACTGGTACTACTGCCAGTGGTTCTGCCATGCGCTGCACATGGAGATGCGCGGGCGGATGATCGTCGAGCCGCGTGGCGCCTGAACCATGGCAGGCCGGGGCCTCGTCCGTGCAGCGTTGTGCGCGCTCGCTCTCTCCGTCGGCGGCACTCCTGCCGCCGCGGTGGAGCGCGTGGTACACGCGCGGCCCGGGGCCCTGGCCGAAGCCGTCGCCGGGGCCAGCCCCGGCGACGTGCTGATCCTTGCGCCGGGCCGCCACGACGGCCCGGTGACGCTCGACCGCCCGCTCACCCTCGACGGGCGCGGCGCGGCCGAAATCCGCGGCAACGGCACCGGCGACGTGATCCGCGTCACCGGGCCGGACGTGACGGTCCGCGGGCTCACGATCACCGGATCGGGCAGCGAACACCCGGTGGTCGATGCCGGCGTGAAGCTCGACCGCACCGCCACGCGCACGCTGGTCGAAGACAATCGCCTGATCGGCAATCTCGTGGGCGTGCATGTTCTGGGCGCGACCGACAGCACGATCCGCGCCAACGTCATCGAGGGCCGCCGCGGCCATCGCATGAACGACCGCGGCAACGGCATCTATGTCTGGAACGCGCCGGGCACGCTGGTCGAGGACAACGACATCCGCTGGGGCCGCGACGGCATTTTCGCC
>PHEG01000117.1 GCA_002842835.1 Alphaproteobacteria bacterium HGW-Alphaproteobacteria-2
GACATCTCGCACTGGTTCCACCGCCGCCGCGGCATCGCGGTGGCCATCGCGGCGAGCGGCAACTACCTCTCCGGCGCGGTCTGGCCGATGCTGCTGGCGGGCGTGCTGGCCGAGCAGGGCTGGCGCGCCGTCTATCTGGTGTTGGCGGTCTCCAGCGTGGTGCTGATCGTGCCGCTTGCACTTCTGCTGCGCTCGCGGGTGCCGACCGAGGCCGCCGCCGCCGCGGCCTCCGCGGCCGAGGCGCGGCTACGGCGTGCCAGCTTCTCGCCGCGCACGCTGCAGGCCCTGCTGGCGGTAGCGGGGCTCGGCTGCTGCATGGCGATGGCGATGCCGCAGGTCCATATCGTGTCCTACTGCACCGACCTCGGCTACGGCCCGGCGGTGGGCGCCGAGATGCTCTCGCTCATGCTGCTTTGCGGGGTCGTCTCGCGACTTGCCTCGGGGCTGCTGGCCGACCGGCTGGGCGGCGTGATGACGCTGCTCATCGGCTCGGTGCTGCAGATGATCGCGCTGTTTCTCTACCTGCCCTTCGACGGGCTCGCCTCGCTCTATGTGGTCAGTGCGATCTTCGGTCTGGCACAGGGCGGCATCGTGCCCTCCTACGCGCTGATCGTGCGCGAATTCCTGCCCGCGAAGGAAGCGGGAGCGCGGGTGGGCTTCGTCATCATGATGACGATCGTCGGCATGGGGCTTGGCGGCTGGTCTTCGGGGCTGATCTACGACGCCACCGGCAGCTACGGACTGGCGTTCCTGGCGGGCATCGCCTGGAACGGGCTCAACATCGCCATCATGGTGCTGATCCTTCTGGCGAGCCGCCGGTCGGACGGGGGCGGCGCGCAGCGCGTGGCGGCCGCCGCCTGAGACGCGTCAGTCGGCCAGATGCAGGCTCACGCGGCGGTTCTGGCGGCCCTTCTTCTCGATCTTGCCGAAGACGAGCCGCCCGATCTCTCCGGTGCTGGCCACATGCGTGCCGCCGCAGACGGACAGATCGCGCGCCACCAGGTCGTTGAGCGCCGCTTCCAGTGCGTCGCGGTCCTCTGGCGCCTCGGGCATATCAAAGTCGAGCCGCCCCTTTTCTGCGCCGATCTGCCCGCCGGTCACCGGCAGCGGGATGACGACCGACAGAAGGTGCAGCGCGGTATGTACCCGCATGTGGCGGTGGCGCCTCCCCCAGTCGAGCCGCTGGAAAACCTCGGCGCCCACGGGCGGCAGGGGAACGGGCTCGCCAGGGACGAGCACCACTGCCGCGCCCTCGCCCTTCACCGTGGTCGCCACCGAGAGGCTGCCGCCCGCCCAGTCGAGCCAGCCCGAGTCGCCCGGCTGGCCGCCGCCGGTGGGGTAGAAGACGCTGGCGTCGAGCACGATACCCCCCTCGGGGGTGTGGCCGGTCACCCGGCCGGGCGCCTCGGCGAGATAGGCATCGCGGTAGAGCGGCTCGGTCATCTGTCGGCTCCCTCCTCGCCGGGCGGCGGCGCCTCGGCATCGGGCGCATCCTCGGCATCGCGCAGCGCGGGGTCAACCTGCGGGGACGGCGGGCGCGGCGCGCCGGGCGGCGCGAAGGCCCCGCCCAGCGCCTCGGGGTTGCGCAGCCAGATGTCACGCTGCGCAAAGGGGATCTCGATACCCTCTTCGGCGAAGCGGCGCGCGATCTCGTGCAGCAGGTCGGACTTGACGGAGATCGACCAGTTCACGTCGCGCAGGATGGCCCGGATCTCGAAGTTGAGCGAATCAGCACCGAAACCCGTCATCAGCACCGCAGGCGGCGGGCGAACGATGACCATCGGATGCGCCTCGACGATCTCGCGCAGCACGGCCTCGACCTTGCGGGTGTCGGTGCCATAGGCCACGCCCACCGGCACAATCGCCCGCCCGGTTGTGTTGCCGTGGGTGAAGTTCGTCACCCGCCCGGCGATCAGGTCGGCATTCGGCACGATCACGTCGGAGCGGTCGAAGGTCTCGATCCGGGTGGCGCGAACCGAGATGTCGCGCACATAGCCATGCACGCCTCCAACCTCAATCCAGTCGCCCTTCTTGATCGGCCGCTCGATCAGCAGGATGATGCCCGAGACGAAGTTCGACACGACGGTCTGCAGCCCGAAGCCGATACCGACCGACAGCGCCCCGGCAACGATGGCGAGCGAGGAAAGGTCGATCCCTGCGGTGGTGATTGCCACCACGGCGGCCAGGAAGATGCCGACATAGGCAGTCCCGGTGACGATCGCCTCGCGCCCGCCGACATCCATACGTGTCTTGGGCAGGATCGAGTTGCGCAGCGCCCCCTGCACCAGCCGGGTGAGCATGTAGCCCGCGGCGAAGACCAGCACGAAGGTCATCATCTCGGCAAACGAGATGCGCGTCGCGCCGATCGAGAAGCCGTCGCGCAACAGCACCCAGGCGTCCTGAAGCTGCGACGGCCGCACCCCCCAGATCAGCGCGAAGAAGGGCACCGAGGCCAGCATGAGCCCCAGGCCGATCAGCACCGGGATCAGTGCATCCTGCGTGCCCTTGTCGTCATCCGCTCCGACGGCAAGCGCATAGAGATTGTTGGCCAGCCGCTGCAGGATGACCAAGAGCGCCATCAGCCCGACCGACATCACCGAAGGGAAGAGGAAGAACCCCCCGGCGTTGAAATAGCCCACCGCCGCCAGCGCGGGCCCGGCGATACCCACCATCATCATCCCGCGCGAGAGCAGGAACACCACCCGGTCGCGCAACGGTGTCGTCTCGTCCTCGCTGGCGCCCGAGACGTCGAGCCGCAGGAGCCGTCCCAGCCGGAACAGAGCCAGCCCCATCACCAGGAAGATGGGAAAGCCTAGAACCAGCCGCGCATCACCCGAGATCCCGGGCTGGTTCACGGCGACGCGCAACAGAACCGCCAGCGGCAGCATCGCCACGATCGCCATCGCCGCGCGCCGCGCCGCCGCCAGCTGCGCGGCGCCGAGGTTGCAGAAATCGGGCGCCTTGTCGGAAGTGTTGAAGATCACCGCCGCCAGCCAGCGCGCACCGAAGAAGAGCAGACCCATCATCGGCACCGCTGCGAGGAAGGCCTGACCGCGCGGGCCAAGCAGCGCAGTAGCCTCCACCGCCTGGACCAGCGCCCAGAGACCCAGCATGGGCACCACGAGGCCCGAGACCGAGGTCAGCAGCCAGCGAATCTCGTGGCGGGTCTTGGTCCTGCCGCTGGGGGCGATACGGTCCACCGTCCAGAGCAGCCAGCGCCGCCCCCGGCCGAGCAACACGACCGCCAGAACCGACAGCAGCAGGATCATCGGCAAGCGCTGCGCGCGTTCGGCGCGGAGCACGCTATTCTGCCAGTTCCCGCGTATCTCGGCGGCAACCTGCCCCGAGAGCGCCACAACCGCCTGGGCCGCGCCGGGCCAGCGCGCCGGTTCAAAGGGTGAGGGTCCAAGCTCCAACAGCCGCGCCGCCTTGCGCGCGGCTATGATGCCGTCGATCTCGCGGATCAGCCCGTCGGCGCGGCGGAATGCCTCTTCGGCACGCAGCACCGGGGCGCGCAGTTCGGCCAACTGGCGCTCGAGTTCGGCGCGGCGTTCGGCAACCGGGTCCACGCCGGCCTCGGGCGGGGCGGCGAGGGCGGCCAGTTGCTCCTGAAGCGTACGGATGCGTGGCGCATTGACGCCCTGCGCCGCCTGCAGGCGCAGCCGCCATTCGGCGAGTTGCGCGCGCAGCTCCTCGAGCGCATCGGTGGCGGCGCGGCCAGCCTCCACCACCTCCTCGGCACGCAGGGCAAGCCGCTCCCATGCCGCGTAGTCGGGTGCGGTGGCCGACGCGGCTGGCTGCGCCTGCGCCGTAACCGGCGGCGCACCAGCGGCCAGCGCCGCAAGTGCAAGCCCCAGGGCAAGCAGGGGCGCCAGAAGGCCGCGAAGAGACGGTTTATTTCCCCGACAGCACGCCATCTACTCGAAGACCGAGGGCAGCGACCGTGGCCCTCGATCGAGCCAGTCGGGCACCGGCAGGCCCCGCTCGCGCAGGAAGGCGGGATTGAAAAGCTTCGACTGGTAGCGGCTGCCGTAGTCGCAGAGGATGGTGACGATGGTGTGCCCCGGCCCCATCTCGCGTGCCATGCGGATGGCGCCCGCGATGTTGATGCCCGTCGAGCCGCCCATCACAAGCCCCTCCTCCTGCGCAAGCGCGAAGATGATCGGCAGCGCCTCGGCATCGGGGACGTTCCAGGCGAAATCAGGGGTGAAGCCTTCGAGGTTGGCGGTCACCCGGCCCTGGCCGATGCCCTCGGTAATCGAGGTGCCCTCGGCCTTCATCTCTCCCGTCGTGTAATAGTTGTAGAGCGCGGCGCCGTCCGGATCGGCGAGACCCATCTTCACGCCCTTGGGTTGCAGCGACATGGCCACACCCGCCAGCGTGCCGCCCGAACCCACGGCGCAGACGAAGCCGTCCACCTTGCCGCCGGTCTGCTCCCATATCTCAGGGCCGGTCGTCTCGACATGTGCCTGACGGTTGGCCACATTGTCGAACTGGTTGGCCCAGATCGCGCCGTTCGGTTCGGTCTCGGCCAGTTTCTCTGCCAGCCGCCCCGAGTAGCGGACATAATTGTTGGGGTTCTTGTAGGGCGCGGCCGGCACCTGTACCAGATCGGCCCCGGCGAGACGGATCGCGTCCTTCTTCTCCTGGCTCTGGGTCTCGGGGATCACGATCACGGTGCGAAAGCCCAGCGCGTTGCCGACATGAGCAAGCCCGATGCCGGTATTGCCCGCCGTCCCCTCGACGATCACACCGCCGGGCGCCAATTCGCCGCGCGCCACCGCGTCACGGATGATGTAGAGCGCGGCGCGGTCCTTCACCGACTGGCCGGGGTTCAGGAACTCGGCCTTGCCGAGGATCTCGCAGCCCGTTTCCTCCGATGCCCGGCGGAGCCGGATCAGCGGCGTATTCCCGATCGCGTCGGGGAAGTCCCTGTAAATGCGCATCGGGTGCCCCCTCTTGCGACCTGTCCCGCCTTGATAGGTTGCCCCCGGTCCGAACTCAAGCGCCGCCGCCCGGCCCGGCGCGCAGTCGCCCGCGCGCCTGTGCGAGCCAGAGCGCGGCCAGGATGAGCGGCCCGGTCTCGGCCTCGCCGCTCTCCACGGCGGCCATCAGGTCGTCGAAGGGCAGCACATGGGCGCGGATGTCCTCGGCCTCGGCGTCGAGCCCGTGCAGACTGTGGCCCAGGTCCGGCAGGTCGGCGATGCCGAGATAAGAAATGTGGTATTCCGACAGGCAGCCGGGCGAGGGGTAGTATTCGGCGATCTTCTCAAGCCGCACGATGCGCACCCCCGCCTCCTCCAGCGCCTCGCGCCGCGCGGTCTCCTCGGGGCTTTCGCC
>PHEG01000624.1 GCA_002842835.1 Alphaproteobacteria bacterium HGW-Alphaproteobacteria-2
GTGCTGCCCGAGCTTGCCGGGCGGCTCGACGGCACGGCGATCCGTGTGCCCACGCCGAATGTCTCCGCCGTGGACCTGACCTTCGAGGCGGCGCGCGACGTGACCAAGGACGAGGTGAACGCCATCGTGCGTGCCGCCGCCGAGGGTCCGATGCGCGCCGTGCTGGGCTACGACCCGGAGCCCAAGGTCTCGGTCGATTTCAACCATACCGAGCAGTCCTCGATCTTCGCCCCCGACCAGACCAAGGTGGTGGGCAAGCGGCTGGTGCGGGTGCTTGCCTGGTATGACAACGAATGGGCCTTCTCGGTACGCATGGCCGATGTCGCCGCCGTCATGGGCCGGTTGGGCTGACCGGTGACCACGCGCATTGCCATCGGGCTCGCGCTCCTGCTGGTCGGCGGGCTGTGGTGGGACAATGCGCAGAATGACGGCGTGGCGACTCTCTTCCTGCTGCGCCAACTCGCCGATCTGATCGAATGGCTGGCCTTCTGGCGCTGAGGAGAACACGATGGCCTGGAAAACGCTCGACGACATGGAGCTGACAGTGGCCGATGTCATCGAGCGGGGCGGGCGGCCCGTGCTGCTGTCGCATTTCGACCGGCCCAAGGGGCGCGTGGTGCCCGAGATGTCGCTGGGTCGGCTGGTGGGCGACGTGGAACGCGAACTGGGATTTCCGGTTCTCTTCGCGGCGCTTGAAGAGGCCGAGGCGGCCAGCCGCAAGCTGCCCGAGGGCTATGTCCTGCTGGTGGAGAACACCCGCTTCCACCCGGGCGACGAGGCGAACGACCCCGATTTCGCCGCGCGGCTGGCGGCGCTCGGCGATGTGTTCGTCAACGACGCCTTCTCGTCGGCGCATCGCGCGCATGCCTCGACCGAAGGCGTGGCACGGCTTCTTCCCGCTTGTGCCGGGCGGCTGATGGAAGCGGAGTTGCGGGCGCTCGAAGCCGCGCTCACCCGGCCCGAGCGGCCGGTGGTGGCGCTTGTGGGCGGCGCCAAGGTTTCCACGAAGCTGGCGCTCCTGCGCAATCTCATCGAAAAGGTCGAGACGCTGGTGATCGGCGGCGGCATGGCCAATACCTTCCTCGCCGCCCGCGGTGTGCCCGTCGGCCGGTCGCTGGCCGAGCACGACCTCGCC
>PHEG01000118.1 GCA_002842835.1 Alphaproteobacteria bacterium HGW-Alphaproteobacteria-2
ATGATGCCGCCCGGCGGGCCGCGCAGACGGTCCTCAAGGAGGGGCGATGTCGCTTTACGAGGCTTTGGGCTCGCTCGAGACGGGGCTCGTCTTCGGGCTTGTGGCGCTGGGCGCCTTCCTGACGTTCCGCGTGCTCGACTTCCCCGACCTCACGGTGGAGGGAAGCTTTCCGCTGGGTGCGGCGGTCGCCGCCACGCTGATCGTGGCGGGCGTCAACCCATGGCTCGCCACGCTGGCGGCGATCGGCGCGGGATTTCTCGCCGGGCTGGTGACGGCCACGCTCAACGTGCGCATGGGGATCCTGCACATCCTTGCGGGCATCCTGGTGGCCATTGCGCTCTATTCCATCAACCTGCGCATCATGAGCGGGCCCAACAAGCCGCTGCTGGGCGTCGAGAACGTATTCACCGATTTCCGCTGGATCGGGCTGCCCGGCTACCAGACGAGCCCGCTGGTGCTGGCGGTGGGCGTGATCGCGGTGAAACTCGCACTCGACGCATTCCTTAAGACCGGCATCGGGCTCGCCATGCGCGCCACCGGCAACAACCCGGCCATGGCCGAGGCGAACGGCGTGAACGTGGGCGGCATGCGGCTTCTCGGCGTGGGCATCGCCAACGCGCTGACCGGGCTCGCGGGGGCGCTCTTCGCGCAGCTTTTCGGGGCGGCGGATGCCTACATGGGCATCGGGGTTATCATCATCGGGCTCGCCTCGGTGATCGTGGGGACCACGATCTTCCCCTCGCGCACCATCCTGCTGGCCACGCTCGCCTGCCTCTTCGGCGCCATCCTCTACCGCTTTGCCGTGGCGTTGGCGCTCAACGCCGATTTCATTGGGCTCGAGGCCTCCGACGTGCAGCTTGCCACGGCGGTGCTGGTGGTGCTTACGCTGGTGGGCCAGCGCTCGAGCGGGGGGCTCAGGCGGCGGTTCTCGCGCCGCGCGGCGGTGGAGCCTGCGGAATGATCGAGGCGCGCGGCATCCATGTCACCTTCAACCCGGGCACACCGCTCGAGACGCAGGCGCTGCGCGGGGTGGACCTCGACCTCGGCACGGGACAGTTCCTCACCGTGATCGGCTCCAACGGGGCGGGCAAATCGACCTTTCTCAACGTGCTGGCGGGCACCTGCCCGGTGACGCGCGGCAGCGTGCGCATCGACGGGCAGGAGGTGACGCGCTGGCCGGTGCACCGCCGCGCGCGGCTGATCTCGCGCGTCTTCCAGGATCCGCGCCTTGGCACCTGCGACGCGCTGACGGTGATCGAGAATTTCGCTCTGGCCTGGGGCCGCACCCGACCGCGCGGGCTGCGCCACGCGACCACCCGCGCGATGCGCGAGGCGGCGGCGGAGAAGCTGCGACCGCTGGGACTGGGGCTGGAGGACCGGCTCGACGACAAGGTGGGCCTGCTCTCGGGCGGGCAGCGGCAGGCGGTGAGCCTGCTCATGGCCACCACCGGCGAGACTCGGGTGCTGCTGCTTGACGAGCATACGGCCGCGCTCGACCCGCGCACCGGCGCCTTCGTGCTCGACCTCACGCGGCAGGTGGTGGCGGAACTCGGGCTGACTGCCGTCATGGTCACCCATTCCATGGCGCAGGCGATCGAGACCGGCGACCGGCTGATCATGTTCCACCGCGGGCAGATCATCTTCGACGTGGCCGGCGTCGAGCACCGCGCGCTGAGCGTGCCGGACCTGCTGGCGCTCTTCCGCCGCACGCAGGGCGAGGAACTTGCCGACGACGCGCTGCTGCTGTCCTGAGGAGGGGCCATGACCTGGATCGCCACCATCGCCTACGAGGATGCCGACAACCGGCTGAAACCGATCTACGACCGCATCCGCGGTGCCGACGGGCATATCGACAACATCATGATGGCCCATTCGCTGCGCCCGCACACGATGGAGGGCCACATGGCGCTCTACAAGTCGGTGCTGCACCATGCGCGCAACGCCACGCCCAAGTGGTTTCTCGAAGCGCTGGGCGTCTGGGTGAGCCTGATCAACCGCTGCGGCTATTGCGTGGCGCATCATTCCGCGGGGCTTTCGCGGCTGGTGGAACCGGCGCGCGCCGAGGCGATCCTTGCGGCGCTCGAAGCAGGCGAGACCGGCGCGCCGGTCTTCGATGGGCGCGAGGCGGCGGCGCTGGGTTACGCCGCGGCGCTCACCGCCACGCCGCCCGCCACGGCCGAGACACATGTCGCGGCGATGCGCGCGGCGGGATGGGAGGATGCGGGCATCCTCGAGGTCAATCAGGTGGTCGCCTATTTTGCCTATGCGAACCGCACGGTTTTGGGACTTGGCTGCTCGACCGCGGGCGAGCCTCTCGGCCATGCGCCGGGCAATTCCGCCGACCCCGGGGACTGGCGGCACGAATGACACGAAACAGGTCAGGCAACAGGGAGCTTGCACGATGACACCGAAACCCCTTCTCCTCGCCGCCGCGCTGGCGCTGGCGGGCGGCATGGCCGCGGCGCAGGAGCGCCACGTGGCGATCTCGACCATCGTCGAGGTACCCGCGCTCAACGAGACGCGGCAGGGCGTGATGGAGGCGCTGGCCGAGCGCGGCTATGCTGAAGGCGCGGGGCTGCGCATCTCCTACCAAAACGCCAACGGCAACATGCCCGCGCAGCAGCAGATCGCGGCCAAGTTCATGGGCGACGCGCCCGACGTGATCGTGGCCATCACCACGCCGACGGCGCAGGCGATGGTGTCGCAGAACAGCGACATTCCGATCGTCTTCACCGCCGTCACCGACCCGGTGAAGGCCAAGCTGATCGACGGCTACGATGCGCCCAAGGGCAATGTGACCGGCGTGTCGGATGCAGCACCCCTTCAGGCGCAGCTCGACCTCTTCCGCGAGATCCTGCCGGGGCTTGCGAAGCTCGGCTTCGTCTACAACCCCGGGCTCGACAACTCGCTTGCCGCGCTCGAGCGGATGACGGCGCTGGCGCAGGCGATGGGCATCGAGATCGTGCCCTCGGCGGCGCCCACCACCAACGAGGTGTCGGTGGCCACCCGCAAGCTGGTGGGCAAGGTCGATGCCATCTACGTGCCCAACGATTCCACCGTCGTCTCGGTCGCCGAGACGGTGTTCAAGGTGGGACAGGACACCGGCACGCCGGTTTTCCTGGGCGAGACCTCGGGCGTGGCGCGGGGTGCGCTGGGTTCGGTGGGGATGGATTACGTCGCCATCGGGCGGATCAGCGGCCACATGGTCGCCGACATCCTCGATGGCAAGCCCGTGGCCGAGATCCCGCCGGTGATCGCCTACGAGGTGCTGACCGAGTTCCCCGTGGTGGTCAACCTCGACGCCGCGGCGAAGATGAATGTCACCCTGCCGCAATCGGTGCTCGACCGGGCGGCGAGCGTGGTCCCGGCGGGGAACTGAGCGAGCCTCCGGCGCGGCGGGGGCGCGGCTTCAGCCGCCTTCGCGCCATGGCGCGACGAGGGTGCGGATCGTCTCGCCCTGAGGCGCGCGCGAGCGGGGGTGCGCCTTCGCACTGTGGCTCAGGCCGAGGCCGAGCAGCGCCTCGGCCAGCTTGTAGCTGAGCGGGCCGGGGTTGATCACCGGAACGGGCAGGCGCGCGGCGAGGTAGCCGTGCGCCTGATGCATCGTGGTCGAGCCGAGCACGATCACCTCGGCGCCGTCCTGCTCGATGCAGGCGCGGGCTGCGGCTTCGATGAGAGGGAAGACATCGTCTTCTCTGCCGCCCAGCAGCCCGCGGTTGTCGGGGGCCACGCCGATGGTGCGGATCGATGCGCAGTGATCCTCCAGCCGCAGATCGTGCAGGGTGCGTGTATAGAGGTGGCGCCACTCCTCCCACATCGTGACGATGGAAAAGCGGTTGCCCAGCATCAGCGCTGTCAGCATCGCGGCGCGCCCCGGGCCGATCACCGGGATCGTGAGTTCCGAGCGCAGCGCCGCCATGCCGCTGTCGCTCATGGTGTCGATGCAGACGGCGTCAAAACCGCGCGCCTCGGCGTCGAGCCCGGCCTCGATCATGCCGATCTCCGCCAGCGCCAGATCCGAGGCCGAGGTGTAATTGACCGGCGCCACGGCAACCGATTCGAAGATGAAGGCAACGCCGGGGCCGAGTTCCACCGCCTGAAGCTGCGCTTCGCGCAGCGAACGCTGGTCGGCGCTCATGGGGAAGGGGATGAGGACGAGGACGCGTTTCATGCCTTGCTCCGGCTGCATGACGGCAGATGAACACGCCCGGTACGGGTGCGCAATCGCCCGGGCCTCAGCCGCCCCGCCTGCGCCTGCGCCCGCCGCCCTCGGCGCCGCCCGCGTTGAAGCTCACATCGGGCAGCGTCAGCCGCGCCGCAAGATGCGGGAAGGGCGCCGTGGCGTGCGGAATGGCGTTCGCGGCCACGAAGTGCTCCTGGAAACGTGGCTCGATCGCCGTCTCCACCTTGTGGATGCGGCCCACCACGCGCTCGATTTCCGCCCGCTGGGCGATGTTGCAAAGCGCGATGCGCGCGCCGGTGCCAGCGGCATTACCTGCCGAGATCACCTTGTCGAGCGGGACATCGGGGATCATGGAGCCGCGCGCCCGCATAGAGCGCCGACTTGGCAAGCTGGATGGCGCGGATGTCGCCCTGCGTCACGGTGATCAGGGGCCCGTCCTTGGCGCGCCCGTCGTGAACGACGTAGGAATGCGTGCGCCCCTCCGGGATGCAGCGCGCCGTTCCCGTCTGTTCCGCGGAGCCGATGAGGCCGGAGGCGTCGACAAGTCCGGCCATGCGCATCTCGGCGACCGCCTCGATGATGCCCGAGCCGCAGATGCCGGTGATGCCGCCGGGGCCCACGGCCTCGGCGAAGCCTGCTTCGTCGGACCACAGGTCGCAGCCGATGACGCGGAACCGCGGCTCCTTCGTTTCGGGGTCGATGCGCAGCCGCTCGATGGCGCCGGGCGCGGCGCGCTGG
>PHEG01000119.1 GCA_002842835.1 Alphaproteobacteria bacterium HGW-Alphaproteobacteria-2
CGGCCGCGCGGCGGACTTCGTGCTGATGGATCAGGCACAGCACGCGCCGGGCAAGACGATCCTCGAGTCGGTCGCGCTGGGCAACCTGCCGGGCATCGGGATGACGGTGATCGACGGGCACATCACCTCGCAGCGCTCGCGGAACACGCCGCCGGCGCAGCGGCTGCCGGAAATCCTCGGCTGACCGCCGGCAGCAACGATTTGCTAACTTTTCGAGCCTAATGGTGAGGAACCGGCAAAGGCCGATGCTGCTTGCCACCAACTTGCGAAAGTTGCTGCGCCCCGCCCCGCCCCGCAAGGGCGGGGCGACCTGCGCTTCCTTGCCGCGTTAAAGCAGAACGGCGCCCCCGGGGGCGCCGTCCGGCGTGCTTCGGGCCGGTCAGGCGAGCGCGCGCTCGACCTCCTCGCGCTCGAAGATCTCGATGACATCGCCCTCGCGGATATCCTCGTAATTCTCGAAGGCCATGCCGCATTCCTGGCCCATGTTCACTTCCTTGACCTCATCCTTGAAGCGCTTGAGCGTCTTGAGCGTGCCCTCGTGGACCACCACGTTGTCACGCAGCAACCGAACCCCGGCCGAGCGGCGCGCTGCACCTTCGGTGACCACGCAGCCCGCAACCTTGCCCACGCCCGAGACCTTGAAGACCTGCCGGATCTCGGCATAGCCGATGAAGCGCTCGCGCACCTCGGCCTTCAGCAGGCCCGAGGCCGCCGCTTTCACGTCGTCCACCAGATCGTAGATCACCGAATAGTAGCGGACCTCCACGCCCTTCTGGTTCGCGGCCTGGCGCGCAGAGGCATTGGCGCGCACGTTGAACCCGATGACCGGCGCGTTCGAGGCTTCCGCGAGGCCCACGTCCGACTCGGTGATCGCGCCCACTCCATAGTGCAACACGCGCACGCGCACCTCGTCGTTGCCGATCTTCTCGAGTGCCTGCACGATCGCCTCGGCGGAACCCTGCACATCGGCCTTGATGACGAGTTTCTCCTTCGTCTTTTCCTGGCGGTAACGCGAGATCTCGCGCGCCTGCGCCTCTGTCTCGACGACGTTGAGCGTATCGCCCGCCTCGGGCGTGGCGTTGAGGCCAAGAACCTCGACGGGCACCGAAGCCCCGGCCTCTTCCACCCGCTCGCCCTTGTCGTTTATGAGCGCGCGCACCTTGCCCCACTGCTCGCCGACGACGAAGATGTCGCCCCGGTGCAGCGTGCCGTTCTGCACCAGAACCGTGGCCACCGGCCCGCGGCCCACGTCGAGCTTGGCCTCGATCACCGCTCCCGAGGCCGCCCGGCCGGGATTGGATTTCAGTTCCAGAACTTCGGCCTGCAGCGCAATCGCCTCGAGGAGATCGTCGAGCCCCTGCCCGGTGATCGCCGAGACCTCGACATCCTGCACATCGCCCGACATCGCCTCGACGACGACCTCGTGCTGCAACAGGTCGGTGCGCACCTTTTGCGGATTGGCGCCGGGCTTGTCGCACTTGTTGATGGCGATGATCATCGGCACGCCCGCGGCCTTGGCGTGGTTGATCGCCTCCACCGTCTGCGGCATCACCGCATCATCGGCGGCAACTACCAGAACCACGATGTCGGTCACCTGCGCGCCGCGGGCGCGCATCGAGGTGAAGGCGGCGTGGCCCGGCGTGTCGAGGAAGGTCAGCAGCGCGCCGCCCTCCGTCGTCACCTGATAGGCGCCGATATGCTGGGTGATCCCGCCCGCCTCGCCCGACACCACGTTCGTCTTGCGAATCGCGTCCAGAAGCGAGGTCTTGCCGTGGTCCACATGGCCCATGATGGTGACCACCGGCGGGCGCGAGCGCAAATTCTCGGGGCGGTCGTCAACCGTGTCGATCACATCCTCGACGTCGGCGTCGGAGACACGCACCACGCGGTGGCCGAACTCCTCGACGATCAGCTCCGCCGTGTCGGCGTCGATCGACTGGTTCTGCGTCGCCATGATGCCACTCTGCATCAGCGCCTTCACGACATCGGCCACACGCTCGGCCATACGGTTGGCAAGCTCGGAGACAACGATGGTCTCGGGAACCTGCACATCGCGCATGACCTTCTCACGCGCCTGATGGCCGCCCAGCGCCTTCTGGCGCGCGCGTTCCTGCTTGCGGCGCATCGCCGCGATCGAACGCTGGCGGCCGCCGTCTTCCGACAGCGCCTGGTTGAGCGTCAGCTTGCCGGCACGGCGGCGATCCACTTCGCCGCCCTTCGCCGGCTTCTCGCGGCGGGCCTCGGCCTCGGTCTCGCGCTCGGTCTTGCGCGGCGCGGGCCGTGCCAGGGATTTCTCCGAGGGCGGCACCTGCGCCGCGGGTGCCTCGGGCTCGGCAGCGGCGGGCGGGCGGGCGCGCGTCTCGACGACCTGCCGGGCGCGTTCGTCTTCCTCGGCCTTCTGACGGGCTGCTTCCTCGCGCGCGCGTTCCTCGCGTTCCTTCGCCTCGATCTCGGCACGGCGACGCTCGCGCTCTTCCTCGCGCTGACGCTCGTCGTCGGCGCGGCGGCGGGTCTCGTCGGCCTCGTTGGCCTTCGCTGCGGCAAGCGCACGCATCCGCCGCTCGAACTCGGCCTCGGAAACTCCCGCCGGGCGCTGGGACGCAGACGCGCCCGGGCTGTCGCCCGCCGTTCCGGTCTTGGCACCCGCGCTGGGCTTGGCCACCACGCGCTTGCGCTTTGTCTCGACCACGACGGATTTTGTCCGGCCGTGGCTGAAGCTCTGCTTCACATGGCCGGACCGCGCGCCGCCGCGCAGGCCGAGGGAGGACTTGTCGTTGTCGCTCATGTGTCTCCAACACCATTTTCGCCCGGTTCGCCGTCAACCGGGCCGCCCGTCACCGGGGCAGACATCTCGCGGACACCCGAAAGCCGCGCGGCCTCCTCTACAACACGCGCAGAGAGAGTGCCAGCCATCAGGGCCGCATGTATCACATGTTCGCGCCCGAATGCCAAACCGATTTCCGAGGCCGTCAAGCAGGTCACATGCGTCGCTTCGCCACCCGGCGGACGCAGCCGGGTCTTGCCGCGCTCCGAGCCGTCGCTGGCCTGGACAAGCGCCGCCACCCCGCCCGCGGCAAGCGCCGAACGGGTCTTTTCGTAACCTGCCACGGCGAGCCCCGCCTTCCGCGCGAGCGAGACGAGTTCCACCACCCGCTGCGCGAGCAGCGCCTCAACCCGCGCGGGCAGATCCTCGGGCATCTGCACGGGCTGGCGCGCGGCGCGCGCGAACAGGCGCTTGCCTGTCGCCATCTCCAGCGCCGCGCGACGGGCCGAAACCCAAATGCCGCGCCCGGGCAACCGGCCCGCGAGATCGGGCACCAGTTGCCCCTCAGGAGAGACGACGAAACGAATCAGCCGCTCCGCGGGGCCCGACCGGCCAGTGGCAATGCACCGCCGCTCCGGACCGTCCAGCACCTTTTCGCGTCCGCCACGGCCCATCGTCCGGCGTCCTCCGAACCCCGCGGCTTCAGGCCCCGGCCTCTTCATCGGCAGTCTGCGCGTCGTCCCCATCTTCGTCCCCGGCCTCGGCCACGAGCTCGGCCGGGTCCACCCAGCCGAGCTGGATGCGTGCGGTCATCACCAGATGCTGTGCCTCTTCCAGCGAGACATCGAACTTCTCGAGGATGCCGTCGTCCTTCTTGCGCTCGCCGTTCTCGGTGGTCCAGCCGCCCGCCAGTTCCCAGTCGGCGCAGGTGGCGAAATCATCGAGCGTCAGGATGCCATCCTCGGCCAGAGCCTCGATCATCTGCGACGACAGCCCCTCGAAGTTCACGAGGCTGTCCTGCACGCCAAGCGCGCGCGCATGGTCGAGCGCCTTCTGGTTCTGCGCCTCGATGTATTCGCGCGCCCGGGTCTGCAACTCCTGTGCGGTATCGTCGTCCACGCCGTCGATCGAGATCAGCTCGTCGAGATCGACGTAGGCCACCTCCTCAAGGTTGGTGAACCCCTCCGCAACCAGAAGCTGGGCAAAGAACTCGTCGAGGTCGAGCGTATCCATGAAGAGCTTGGTGCGCTCGCCGAATTCGGCCTGGCGGCGCTCGCTTTCCTCGGCCTCCGTCAGGATGTCGATGTCGAGCCCGGTGAGCTGGCTCGCCAGCCGCACATTCTGCCCGCGCCGCCCGATGGCGAGCGAAAGCTGCTCGTCGGGCACCACCACCTCGATGCGGCCCGCGTCCTCGTCGATCACCACCTTGCTGACCTCGGCGGGTTGCAACGCATTGACGAGGAAGGTCGCCTGATCGTGGTTCCACGGAATGATGTCGATCTTCTCGCCCTGCAACTCGTTGACCACAGCCTGCACGCGGCTGCCGCGCATGCCCACGCAGGCGCCCACCGGGTCGATGGAATTGTCGTAGCTGATCACGGCAATCTTGGCCCGGCTGCCCGGGTCGCGCGCCACCGCCTTGATCTCGATGATGCCGTCGTAGATCTCGGGCACTTCCATCTTGAAGAGCGCCGCCATGAACTCCGGCGCCGTGCGCGAGAGGAAGATCTGCGGGCCGCGCGCCTCGCGGCGGACGTCCTTGACATAGGCGCGGATGCGGTCGCCGTTGCGGTAGGCTTCACGTCCGATCTTGTCGTTGCGGCGCAGCACCGCCTCGCCCACACCGACATCGACGATGATGTTGCCGTATTCCTCGCGCTTGACGGTGCCGTTGATGATCGTGCCGACGCGGTCCTTGAACTGCTCGTACTGCCGGTCGCGCTCGGCCTCGCGCACCTTCTGGAGGATCACCTGCTTGGCCGACTGCGCGGCGATGCGGCCCATCTCGACCGGCGGCAGATAGTCGATCACCTCGTCGCCAACCTTGGGGTCGGCGAGATGGGCGCGCGCGTCCTCCACCGTCATCTCGGTGAAATGGTCCTCGACCATGTCCACCACGCGGCGCACCCTTGTCAGGGTCAGATCGCCCGTCTTGCGGTCGATCTTGGCGCGGATGTCAAGGTCGGCGCCGTAGCGCGACTTGGCGCCGCGCGCCATAGACTCTTCCATAGCCTCGATCACGAGACCGGGGTCGATCATCTTCTCGCGCGCGACCGCGTCGGCGATCTGGAGAAGTTCCAGCCGGTTGGCACTGGTGATGCTCATGTCAGGTCCTCGTCATGGGTGTCGTCGGTTTCGATGGCGTCGAAGGCGCTCTCGTCGATGTCCTCGGCAAGGCCGCGCATCTTGCGAGCCTTCAGCATCTGCGCGATCAACTCGTCGGTCAGAACCAGCTTGGCGTCGGTGAGCCAGTCGAAGGGAAGCCCGATGGTGCCCTCCTCGATCTCGATCAGCACCTCGCCATTCTCGACCCCTGCAAGCATGCCCTCCACATCGAGCACCGCAGAGACCGCGGTGGATATCTCTGCGCAGTCGTCCACCTCGATTCCGCCGCCGGGGCGGTCGGCCATCACCTGCAGGGTCTTCGCCTTGCCATGCCCGCCCATGAGGCGCAGCCGGACAAGCTCGAAACCCATGCCCTCGATCACCGGCGCGAGGATCTCCGCTAGGCGGCTGTCGATATGGGTTCTGGCGACGAGATCGGTCATGCGCTGCGCATGCCTCCGAAACGAAAAAGCGGGCCGAGCGGCCCGCCGAAGCTTCCGGTGGGGTCGGGGTTTGGAAGCCCGACCGCCGCTGTTGGCTCGCATATAGGCCCGCCATTGCCCCGGTGCAAGCGGATTCGCCGCGCCCGGACCGCAGCAGCGCGGATCAGTCCTTCGCGCGTTCGCTGTAGCTGTTGTCGGCGGTGTTGATGACGATTCGCGTGCCCACGCCGACATGCGGCGGCACCATCACGCGCAGGCCGTTGTCGCACATCGCGGGCTTGTAGGAGGACGAGGCCGTCTGCCCCTTCACCACCGGCTCGGTCTCCATCACCGTCACGGTGATCTTCTGCGGCAGTTCCAGCGCCACCGCCGCCTCCTGATGCACCTTGATCACAACACGCATGCCGTCCTGCAGATAGACCGCCTGATCGCCCACCACATCCTCGGACACGGTGATCTGCTCGTAGGTTTCGGGCCGCATGAAATGGAAGCCCTCGGCATCGGAGTAGAGGAAATCGTAGTCGAGATCCTCGACATGGGCGCGCTCCACCTGATCGGTGGTCTTCCAGCGCTCGCTCACCTTCACGCCGTCGGCGATGCGGCGCATGTCCACCTGGGTGACGGGCGTGCCCTTGCCGGGGTGGAAGTTCTCGGCCGAGAGAACGGCATAGAGCTTGCCGTCCACCTCGACGACACTACCCTTGCGCAGGCTCGATGCGATGACTTTGACCAAGACGGTATCCTTGCACTGTGCTTGCGGGCGGCGCACGACCATGGCAGGCGCCGAAAACGCGCCTCCGATAGCGTATCCTAAAGAGAACCGCCAGCCGAAAGCGCCTGCCGATGAAGACCGAAAGCCCCTGGTGGGCACCTGCTCGCCACGCCGACCGCCGCCCGCTCCTGCTGGCGCGCAACCGCATGCAGGCCGCGATGCGGGCCTGGTTCGCCGCCGAGGGCTTCACCGAGGTGGACCCGAGCGCGCTGCAACGAAGCCCCGGCAACGAGACGCACCTGCACGCCTTCGCCACCGAGGCCGTGGCGCCCGACGGCGCGCGCGCGCGGCGCTACCTGCACACCTCGCCCGAGTT
>PHEG01000120.1 GCA_002842835.1 Alphaproteobacteria bacterium HGW-Alphaproteobacteria-2
CACCGTCATCGTCTCGGGGCGCAAGCCGACCACCGCCTTGCCGTTGCCGCCCCCGCCGGGGCACTGAGCCGATGAGAGCCGCACCGCGCCCAGCCCGGCAACATCGGCGCTGAAGCCGTCGCCCGCTTCGCCCGTCACCCGGGCCTCGAGGAAGTTCATCACGCCGATGAACTCGGCCACCTGCCGCGTCTTCGGGCGGCGGTAGAGCGTCTGCGGGTCGTCGAGCTGGGCGATCTCGCCCGCGAACATCACTGCGATGCGGTCGGACATGATCAGCGCCTCCTCCTGATCGTGGGTGACCAGAATGAAGGTGATGCCCACCTGACGCTGAAGCCGCCGCAACTCTACCTGCATCTGCTCGCGCATCTTCTTGTCGAGCGCCGAGAGCGGTTCGTCGAGCAACAGCACCTTGGGCTTCAGGATCAGCGCGCGGGCGAGCGCCACCCGCTGGCGCTGCCCGCCCGAGAGCGCGTGGCTCGCCCGGGCCTCGTAGCCCGAGAGCCCCACCATCTCGAGCGCCGCGCCCACCTCGCGCACCATCTCCGGCTTCGAGAGCCCCTTGCGGCGCAGCCCGAAGCCGACGTTCTCGGCCACGCTCATGTGCGGGAAGATCGCGTAGGACTGGAACACCATGTTGGTGGGCCGCTTGTTGGGCGGCACGTCCTCCATGTCGCGCCCGTCGATGCGCACGGTGCCCGACGAGACATCCTCGAAGCCCGCAATGGTGCGCAGAAGCGTGGTCTTGCCGCAGCCCGACGGCCCCAGCAGCGAGAAGAACTCGCCGGAGCGGATCTCGGTACTGATGCCTTTCAGGGCGCGGAAGTCGCCGTAGTACTTCTCGACGTTCTCAAGCTCGATGAGGGCGGTCACAGGAAACCTCCGCTGTCCTTCCGCCCGGTGCGCGCGACACCGCGGCGGCGGGAATATTCGGCCAGGCTGAGCAGCAGCAGCGAGAGCACCAGCATGATCGTGCCCAGCGCCATGACGATGGGGATCTTCTGCGGGAAGCGCAGCTGCGACCACAGATAGACCGGCAGCGTGGGCTCGTTGCCGGTCAGGAAGAAGGCGATGATGAACTCGTCGAGCGAGATGGTGAACGAGATCAAGAGCGACGAGATGATGCCCGGCATCACCAGCGGCAGGGTGATGAGGCGGAAGGTGCTCCACCGCGTCTCGCCGAGGTCGAGCGAGGCCTCCTCCATCGACTCGTCGAGCGCGAGGAAGGCGGCATTCAGGATGGCGATGGCAAAGGGCGTGCAGAGCAGCACATGGCCCAGGATCACCGTCCATGCGCCGAGGTTGATGCCGAGCTGCAACAGCACCACGAGAAGCGACACGGCGACGATGATCTCGGGCAGCACCAGCGGCAGCATGATGAGCCCCATGATGCCCTTCTTGCCCGGAAACGCGAACCGCGCCGAGGCGCGCGCGGCGAAGACGCCGAGACAGGTGGCGAGGATCGCGGTCGAGACCGCGATCATCAGGCTGTTGAGCACCGCATCGTGCAGCGCCTTGATGCCCGCGAGATCTGCAAACCAGCGCGTGGTGAAGCCCTGCAGCGGGAAGGCGATGACCGTCGAGTCGTTGAAGGCGAAGAGCGGCAGCAGCAGCACCGGCGCATAGAGAAACACCAGGTAGCCCACCGCATAGGCGTAAAGACCGCGGCCCTTCACTGGCGCACCTTCAGGAAACGGCGGTTCAGGAACAGGAACACGAGCGCCACGCTGCCGACGATGAACATCGCCGAGAGCGAGAGCGCCGCCCCGAGCGGCATGTTGTTGAGCTTCATGAACTGAATCTGGATCATGTTGGCGATCATCCGCCCGTCGGGCCCGCCGACCAGCGCCGGTGTCACATAGTCGCCGATGGTCGGGATGAACACGATGAGCACGGCGGCCACCACGCCCGGCATGGCGAGTGGCAGCGTCACCCTCCAGAAGGTGGCGAGATAGCCCTCGCCCAGGTCGCGGCCGGCCTCCAGCAGCGAGCGGTCGATCTTCTCCAGCGAGACGAAGATCGGCAGGATGGCGAAGGGCGCCCAGGCATGGGCGAGCGTGATGACCACAGCGTTGGCGTTGTAGAGGATGAAGGTCAGCGGCTCGTCGATAAGCCCGAGCCCCAGAAGCCCGGTGTTGAGCACGCCATTATAGCCCAGGATCACCTTCCACAGGAAGACGCGCAGCAGGTAGCTCGTCCAGAAGGGGATGGTGATGAGGAAGATCCAGAGCGCCTTGCGTTCCGGCCTGACGTAGAAGGAAACGTAATAGGCGATCGGGAAGGCGAGCAGCACTGTGACCAGCGTCACCGCCACCGAGATGGTCAGCGAGCGCAGCATCAGCACGCGGTAGAGCGGTTCGGTCCAGGCAGTGATGTAGTTGGACAGCGACAACTCGCGCTGGATCGTCAGGTAGTCCTGCGTCCAGAAACTGAGAAGCACAACGAAGGCGAGCGGTCCGGCCAGCATCAGGGCCGCATAAAGGAAGGGTGGGCTGACGAGCGTGAGTCCGCGCGCGCCTTCGCTTCGCTTCCAGCGCCCGAAGCGCTCCGCGATGGATGCCATGGTGGCCGACCCCCCGGTTTCCCCGGCATCTTCGCTACCGGTGCGCCGCCAGCATGGCGGCTTTGGCGTCGTCGCTCAAGCCCCTGCGCCCGGTGCCGCGTGCAGGATCGGGCATTGCATGAAAGTGCGGCACCTGCTTGAAGGATCGCGGACGCAACAGGCACAGGACGAAGGCCCGATGCCGATAAGAGGCTTTGCCCGCGCCGCCGCGCCGCCCGGCCACATGCGTCAGGACATCGGCTGGCGCGAGGAGGTGGCGCTACCCGATCTGCACATCGCGCGGCTGAAGGCAAAGGTGGATACGGGCGCGCGCACCTCGGCTCTTCATGCCGAACACGTCGAGCGCTTCACCTGCGGTGGGCTGGCCTGGGTGCGCTTCTCCGTTCCGCTCGCCGCCGCGGCAGGGCGCGTCGAGGCCCCGGTTGCCGACGAGCGCGAGATTCGCAACACCTCCGGGCGCGCCGCGCGGCGCATCGTCATCCGCACCCTGCTGGTGCTGGGCCAACGACACTGGCCGATCGAGGTATCGCTTGCCGACCGCACGGAAATGTCCTTCGACCTCATCCTGGGGCGCACGGCGATTCGCGGCCGTCGGCTCTGTGTCGATCCCGGCCGGTCGTTTCTTGCCGGTCCGCCCGTCCTGCCCGCGCTGCCACCGGAGGCTGCCCGATGAAACTGCTGATGCTCTCGCGCAGCCCCGGCCTCTATTCGCACCGGCGCCTGAAGGAGGCCGCCGAGGCGCGCGGCCATACGCTCGACATCGTCAACACGCTGCGCTGTTACATGAACATCGCGGCGCGCCGCCCTGCGGTCTACTACAACGGCGACAAGCTCGAAGGCTACGACGCGGTGATCCCGCGCATCGGTGCCTCGGTCACCTTCTATGGCCTCGCGGTGCTGCGCCAGTTCGAGATGATGGGGGTCTATCCGCTCAACGAGAGCGTGGCGATCGGGCGGAGCCGCGACAAGCTGCGCTCGATGCAACTGCTGGCGCGCGACGGCATCGCCCTTCCGGTGACGACCTTCGCGCATGACCCCAAGCAGACCGAGGAGGTGCTGAAGCTGGCCGGCGGCGCGCCGCTGGTGATCAAGCTCCTGGAGGGCACGCAGGGCATCGGCGTCGTGCTGGCCGACACCGACCGCTCGGCCAAGTCGGTGATCGAGGCGTTCCGCGGCGCGGACGTGAACATCCTCGTGCAGGAGTTCATCAAGGAGGCGGGCGGGTCGGACATCCGTGCCTTCGTGATCGGCGGCAAGGTAGTGGCGGCGATGGAGCGCCGCGGCGCAGAGGGCGAGTTCCGCTCGAACCTGCACCGCGGCGGCTCGGCGCGGGCGATCCGCATCACGCCGGAGGAACGCCAGACCGCCATCCGGGCCGCGAAGACCATGGGACTCAACGTCTGCGGCGTGGACATGCTGCGCTCGAACCACGGTGCCGTGGTGATGGAAGTCAACTCATCGCCCGGGCTCGAAGGCGTCGAGAAGGCCACGGGCAAGGACATCGCGGACATGATCATCGCCCATATCGAGAAAGAGGCGAAACCCTGGAAGACCCGCACCAAGGGTGCGGGATGACGGGCATGGCGCGCGCCGCTTTCGAGATCGGCGGCCAGCGCGTCGTGCCCGGCACGCGGCGCACCGTCGATCTGCCGGTGGCCGTGATGTCGGATCACACACCGGTCACCATGTCGGTGCATGTGATTCACGGGCGGCAACCGGGGCCGGTGATGTTTGTCTCGGCGGCGGTGCATGGCGACGAGGTGATCGGCGTCGAAATCCTGCGCCGCCTGCTGGCAGCGCCCGCATTGCGGGGGTTGCGCGGCACGCTGTTGGCTGTTCCGATTGTCAACACCTTCGGCTTTCTCGCACAGTCGCGCTATCTGCCCGACCGGCGCGACCTGAACCGCAGCTTTCCGGGCAGCGAAAA
>PHEG01000121.1 GCA_002842835.1 Alphaproteobacteria bacterium HGW-Alphaproteobacteria-2
CCGGGGGCGCTAACCAAGGCGCATGACCGGACCGCGTTACACCCCGCTCGTCGCCAGCCTGCCCGCCACCGTGCCCTTCGTGGGGCCCGAGACGCAGGAACGTGCCCGCGGGCGGCCCTTCCGCGCGCGCCTCGGTGCGAACGAGAGCGGATTCGGCCCCGCGCCGCGCGCCCTCGCCGCGATGCGGGAGGCCGCAGCCGAGGTGTGGAAATATGGCGACGCGCAAAGCCACGATCTGCGCGCCGCACTCGCTGCCGGGTTGCGGGTCGGCTTCGGAAACCTGATTGTTGGCGAGGGCATCGACGGGCTGCTGGGGTATCTGGTGCGGCTTCTGGTGGCGCCTGGCGACGCGGTGGTGACCTCCGCCGGCGCCTATCCCACCTTCAACTACCATGTCTCAGGCTATGGCGGCGCGCTGCACAAGGTGCCCTATCGCGATGATCGCGAGGATCCCGTGGCGCTGGCCGCCGAGGCCGCGCGCGTGGGCGCGAAGCTCGTCTATTTTGCCAATCCCGACAACCCGATGGGAAGCTGGCATACGGCGGATACTGTGGCGCGGCTGATCGCGGCGATGCCCGAGGGCTGCCTGCTGGTGCTCGACGAGGCCTATCTCGAATTCGCCCCCGAAGGCACCGCGCCGCCGATCGAGGCGGAGGACGATCGCGTTATCCGCATGCGCACCTTCTCGAAGGCACATGGCATGGCCGGCGCGCGTGTGGGCTATGCCATCGCCGCCGAGCCGCTGATCGCGGCCTTCGACAAGGTGCGCAACCATTTCGGCATGTGCCGCATCCGAGAACGGGCTCGTCCCTCTGCCTTCGGCCACCAATTTCGTCAGCATCGACTGCGGCGGCGATGGTGTGCTGGCGCGGCGCGTGGTCGAGGCGCTGGCGGCACGGGACGTTTTCGTGCGCATGCCCTTCGTGGCACCAGGAAACCGCTGTATCCGCGTTTCGACCGGCCCCGAGGCCGAACTCGACATCCTTGCCGCCGAACTGCCCGGGGCGCTGGCCGAGGCCCGCGCCGCGCGCTGACGCGGGCTCAGGCGGTCGCTTCGGCCGCGGCGAGAGCCGCGGCCACGCGTTCCAGTTGCCGGTCCACGTCGATCTCGATTTCCGAGATCACCTCGAAGTTGCGGTCCTCGTAGAGATCGACCTCAGGCTCGGCCAGGGCGTGGGCGCGCATCTCGACGTCGCGGGCGTCCACCAGCGCTTCGATCTGTGGCCGGAAGAGCCGGATCATCGCGGTGATCCAGCGGTTCGTGGGCCAGGAAGGATAGGCGTGGTCGATCGCGAAGAGCCCAAGCATGCGCTTGATTTCGCGTGCGGGATACCATGTCTCTCCGGTGACCCAGCGGTTGGTGGTGAACAGCCGGATCGGGTAGCCCTTCTTCTCCATCGAGATGGCGACGAGATGGGCCAGCGCGTCGCTGCCCTTGGGCCAGTCCTTCGTGGCGGCCTCGGGCACCGGCTGGGCACCCAGCGGCATGCCCTTGGCGCGCAGGAAGGTGTGGAAGTGCCCGTGCTCGTCCTCGCGGTGAGCGTGGTAGTAGTATTGCGCGTGGCTGTCTCGGTCGTAGACGTCGCCGGGCGGGTAGTGGTTGAGCTCGACGAACTGGCCGTTGCCCTTCAGCACCTCGCCAACCACGTTGAGCCCGCCCTTGCGCAGCACGCGGTAGCATTCGTTGATCTCGTCGCCCGCGGCCAGCATCTTGCGCAGCACATCGGGGGACAGGCGTTCGAGGTCGGGTTCGGGGATGATCCTGGTCATCTGGTGCTCTTCCGGTAGCGGTGTCAGGCGGCAGCGACGGTGCGAGCCAGAAGCCGCGGCCCGGCCAGCGCGCCCAGCGCGCTGAGCAGCAGGACCGACCCGAACTGCCAGACCAGCACCATCATGCCGGCATCCCTAACATGGAAGAAGCGCAAACCGAAATTGCCGATTGCCGCAGCCGCCAGCGCAAGCAGGAATATGGTGAGGCGCGGGTGCGCGGTGAGCCCGCGTCGGAGCATGACAACTCCGACGATACTGGGCAGAGAGCCGATGATGGCGATGTAGAGGATGCAACCCGGATCGGGGGTCAGGCCCAGCGCGGCGCTGCCTGCACGCAGGAAATCCGTCACGCAGCCAGCGCCCAGCGTGCCGATCCAAGCCATCCCCGGCAGCAGAGCAACCATCGCAAGCCGGGAATCGAGACCGGGGACGACGAGGGCGAATGAAGCGAAAGCGGCGCCCACGGCGGTGAGCAGCGCCATGCCCTGTTCTATCAGGAAGCGGGGTTCGGCCAGTTTCTCGGCAATGTCGGGGCGCGGCGAGGCGATGCCGACGACGAGCGCCGCGAAGGCGAGCGAAACCGCCGTCCAGAACATCATCCGGCACAGCGGCGAGGCGAGGGGGCGCACGGGATGGGCGTCGCAGACCAGGCGGTCGATCAGCTCATCTGTGCGCCTCATCCGGGTTCTCTCCTTCCAGCACGCCGCGCAGCCGCTTGCCTGCGCGATGCACCGCCACCTTCAGCGCGGCCACGCTGGTGCCGCTTTCCTCTGATGCCTCGGACAGGGTCAATTGCCTGAGCCTCAGCATTGAGAGCGCGTCCCTCTCCGCCGGGCTCAGCGTGCCGAGTGCGCGCCGCACGGCGAGGAAATTCACCACGTTCTCGGCATGGTTATTCGTTGCCGCGCTGCAAAAGGTTTCAACGCTTTCCGACATCGCGACATCAAGCGCCGCACGGCGCCCGTAAGCGCGCGCGGCATCGGCGATGCGGCAGCGGGCGATCGTGGCAAGCCATGGCAGGAAGGGACGTGCCGGATCGTAGCTGGCACGGGCGAGATGCACCGAGATGAGAGTTTCCTGCACCAGGTCCTCGATCTCGTCGCGATCGAGCCAGGGCGCGCGCCGCCGTATCAGGAGGCGCAGCCGCAGCGTCAGCCGCTCGAGCAGGCTGCGGTAGGCGCCGCGGTCACCTGATTGTGCGGCCTGCATGAGCGCGCCCAGCGGGTCGTCCGCCGCCTGCACGGGTCGTGCGTCGACGTTCTCGTTCAGGAAGCCTTCGATGGCAGCCACGGTTTCTTCCCTGTCGGTTTTGGCCGGTGCGCGGTTTTTCCCGGTCTTCGCATCCGAGGTGTAACCTTCCTGGGGCGGCCTGCGAATTAACTTACGCGTGAGGCGGAATGTCCGCGTGCCCTTTTGTGGCATTGACAGCCACGGGGCGAGTGATTCGAACACAGTTTCTGACGGGAGAAACAAACATGTCGATGAAGAAACGCCTGCTTCAGACCACCGCGATGACCCTTTCGCTGGCCATCGGTTCGGTCGGACTGATCGGCACCGCCGCGGGCGATCTCGGCGCCGCGCCGGCCTTCGCCCAGTGCAAGGCCTGCAACCCCTGCGCCGCGAAGAACCCCTGCGCTGCTGCCAACCCCTGCGCCGCGAAGAACCCCTGCGCGGCCAAGTGCAACCCCTGCAAGCCGAAGAGCTGAGACTTGGGTGCTCGGTCGGGTCGCCTCCGGGCGGCCCGACACACCTGCGGTAACTCCTCGACTGACGGACGGGAAACGGAGAGCTGAAGACATGCCAACCCTCAAGAAACGCCTGATGCAAACCACTGCCATGACGCTTGCCCTGACCGTGGGATCCATGGGCCTGATCGGGGCCCTGGCGGGGCAGTCAGGCTTTGGGTCGGCCATCGCGCAGGCGAAGTGCGGCGGCTGCAATCCCTGTGCCGCCAAGGCCGCCTGCGGCGCCTGCAACCCCTGCGCGGCGCGCGGTGGCTGCGGTGCCTGCAACCCTTGCAACCCGTGCGCTGCGGGTGGCGGGCTTGCCTCCGGCTGCTTCGTGCCTCGCCTCCAGATGGCCGCGGCCTGCAATCCCTGCGCGGCGAAGAACCCCTGCGCCGCTGCCTGCAACCCCTGCGCTGCAAAAGCCAAATGCGGTGGCTGCAACCCCTGCGCCGCCAAGGCGGCCTGCGGAGCCTGCAACCCCTGCGCGGCGAAGAACCCCTGCGCGGCCGCTGCCTGCAACCCGTGCAATCCCTGCGCGGCTGCTGCAGAAGCTCCGGAACTGACGGATGCCGAGGCGGTGGCGCTTTACGAATGCGTGCTCAAGGCGATTTCCGAGAAGTCGGCCTATTTCGAGGACGCAGGCGAGGCGAAGATCATCAAGGCCTCGTGGAGCGACAGCGGCATGGCAGAGGCAGCGGATTTTGTCACCTGGAAGAACTTCGCCAAGCGGCCTTATGTCTCGGCCACCCACGGCGGGCGCTTCGTGACAAACCACGCGAACGCCATCGGCGCCGAGGCCTATGGCCGTTACGAGAAGGTTGGTGCGATGCCCGCTGGCGGGATCGCCGCGAAGCCCAGCTTCACCATCTCGGCCCAGGGCGAAGCAATGCTCGACACCCTCTTCCTGATGGAGAAGGCGTCCGCGGGCAGCTTCCCTGACAGCAACGACTGGATCTACACCGCCATCATGCCGGATGGCAGCCTGATGGGGCGCACCGGCGGGCAGAACTCCGACATGATGGAGTTCTGCGTGGCCTGCCACGCAGCGCTCGGCGAAGGCCAGGACGACCTGACCTTCCTGCCCGAGGAGTTGCGGGTCCAGTAATCGCTTGGCCGCGCAAGGAACGGCAAATCATCCCCGGGGGCGGGTCGCCGCCCTCGGGGTTTTCTTTGTGAGTTGAGAAGCTATATGGGAGCAAGCCGTCCGGTACTGCCTGCATGTACCGGGGCGTGAAGTTCAAGAACGGCAACAGGTACAGGGAGGGCACATGCCGCGCATCACGGCTGCGGAGAGCGCGCTTCTGATCGTAGGCCTTCAGGAGCGGCTGTTGCCTGCTATCCACGGGGCCGAGGCTCTGATCCACCAGGCCGACAAGCTTGCCTCTGCAGCTCGTGCCCTGGGCGTACCGATCGTGGTCAGCGAACACTGCCCCGAGGTCATGGGTCCTACCGTTGCGCGGCTGGCGCAGTCCCTGGAGGCCGCTGTCGTCCTGCCCAAGAGCAGCTTCGATGCCTGTGCCGACCCCGGCTTCCACGCCTGCCTTACCGCCAACTCCGTCGTGGTGCTGGGAGCCGAGGCGCATGTCTGCGTGATGCAGACGGTGCTGGGCCTCATCGCCGCCGGGCGACAGGTGCACCTGGTGG
>PHEG01000625.1 GCA_002842835.1 Alphaproteobacteria bacterium HGW-Alphaproteobacteria-2
CGAGAACGCCGCAGGCATCGCCTTTCATGCGGCACTCGGCTACGCCCACGCCGCCACGCTGCGCGAGACCGGCTTCAAGTTCGGCCGCTGGCTCGACCTTGTGTTGATGGTCAAGTACCTTCCCGCGCGCAGCGACCTTCCCATGCCGACCCCGGCGGGGTAGGAGGAGCGCATGGTCTGGACGCTGCCCAACACGCTCACGACGCTGCGACTGGTGGCGGCGCTCTTCTTGCCGGTGATGTTCCTGTGGTTCCAGCGACCCTGGGCAGACGCCTTCGCGCTGGCGCTCTTCGTCGGCGCGGCGCTGACCGACTTCCTCGACGGATGGATCGCCCGCGCCTGGAAGCAGGAAAGCGCCTTCGGACGGATGCTCGACCCGATCGCCGACAAGACGATGGTGGTGATCGCGCTGATGGTGCTCGCCGCTCTCTCGGGGATGGACCCGCTGGTGGTTCTGCCCGCAACGGCGATCCTGTTCCGCGAGGTCTTCGTCTCGGGGTTGCGCGAATACCTGGGAGACCGGGCGGTGCTGCTCAGCGTCACACGCCTCGCGAAGTGGAAGACGACGGTGCAGATGCTGGCCATCGCCATGCTCTTCGGGCGCGAACTGGCAGCCCATTTCGTCGGCATGCTGAGCCTCGGCATGGGCCCGGAGATGAAATACCATGCCATGATGGGCGCGCACTGGAGCGGCCTTGCCGGGCTTTGGCTGGCAGCGGGGCTTACACTGGTGACCGGATGGGACTATTTCAGGAAGGCGCTGCCGCATCTGCGCGACAGGGAGGGGAAATGACGCTCGACGTTCTCTATTTCGCCTGGCTGCGCGAGCGGATCGGTCTGCCGAAGGAGCGTGTCGAGACCGCCGCCGCCACGGTGGCCGATCTGGTGGACGAGTTGCGCGTGCGCGAGGAACGCTATGCCGCGGCCTTCGCCGATACGTCGGCGCTGCGCGTGGCGCTCGACCAGGAACTGGCGGGCTTCGACGCACCGCTTGCGGGCGTGCGCGAGGTGGCCTTCTTCCCGCCCATGACCGGGGGCTGAGCCCATGCAGGTGCGGGTGCAGTCCGAGCCCTTCGACGCGGGTGCCGAACTGAACCTCTTCAGCGCGGCGCAGGTGGGCGCGGGGGCGGTGGTCAGCTTCTCGGGCATCGTGCGCGACCTTCCCGGCGCGAGCTTGCAGGCAATGGAGATCGAGCATTACCCGGGCATGACCCAGAAGGCGATCGCCGCCATTGCCGACGAGGCCGCGGGGCGCTGGGGCCTGACGGGCGT
>PHEG01000122.1 GCA_002842835.1 Alphaproteobacteria bacterium HGW-Alphaproteobacteria-2
ACCGGATCGAGCAGCGAGGCCGGCCGCGGCCCGCGCCGACCAAGCAAGGCAAGTTCGAGGTTCTCCTGCACGCTGAGGCCGGGGAAGACGCGCCGGTCCTCGGGAACGAAGGCAACCCCCGCGCGGCTGATCGCGTCGGGCTCGCGCCCCGACAGCTCCAGCCCGTCGAGCCGGATATGCCCGCCACTGGGCCGCACCCAGCCCGCAACGCATTTCATCAGCGTCGTCTTGCCCACACCATTGCGGCCGAAAACGCCCAGAACCTCGCCCGGGTGCACCTCCAGGTCGATGCCCTGGATGATATGGCTCAGCCCGTAGTGGCTGTGCAGCTTCTCGATCTGCAGCATCGTTCAACCCTGTCCGAAATAGGCCGCCTGCACCTGCGGGTCGGCGCGGATCGCGGCCGGGCCGCCCTCTGCCAGCTTGCGGCCCTGATGCATGACGACGACATGATCTGAAAGCTCCATCACCAGCCCGATGTCGTGCTCGATCAGCAGAATGGTCACCTCGCGCGCCAGATCGCGGATCAATTGCCCGGTGTCGGCGGTATCGGCGTGGCTCATGCCCTGCGTGGGCTCGTCGAGCATCAGGATCTGCGGCTCCGACGCCAGGCACATCGCGATCTCCAGCCGCCGTTGTTCGCCATGGCTGAGTGCGCCCGCGGGTTCGTGGACTTTCGCGTCCAGGCTGAAGCGGTCGATCAGCGCCTCGACCTTGTCTGCCGCCCGCCCACGCCGGCGCAGCGGGCGCAGCGCGTGGCTGACGGGTTCCAGAACCTGTGCCGCGAGGCGCAGGTTCTCGCGCACCGTCATTTCGGAGAACAGGTTGGTAATCTGGAACGACCGCGCCAACCCCGCCCGATGCATTGCCGCGGACGAGAGCCCGGTGACATCGCGTCCTGACAGAGTGACACGCCCCGCTTGCGGCTTCAGCGCACCGGAAATGAGGTTGAAGAGCGTGGTCTTGCCGGCCCCGTTCGGTCCTATGACCGTGGTGACCGCTCGCTCGCGCACGGCAAAGCTGACATCGTCGACCGCCCGGAGGCCACCGAAAGCGATGCTCAGGCCATCGAGCGACAGGACATCGGTCATTGCGTCGTCCTCCGCACCGCTCCGCTGCGCGGCGCCCGGGCCTCCGCTCGCGCGAGCAGCCATCGCATCATGGCGGGCCTGACCAAGCCCATCAGTCCCTTGGGCATGAACAGGATCGCCGCGATGAAGATGCCCCCCACCACGATAAGGTGGTGTTCGGTGAGGCTGCCGATCACCGATTTGAGCACCGTCAGCACCACCGCGCCATAGAGCGCGCCAACAAGCGTGCCGACGCCCCCCACCACCACCATGATCAGCGCGTTCCCCGAGGAAGCAAAGAACATCAGTTCCGGCGAGACGAAGCCGCGCAGCATGGGGTAGAGCGCGCCCGCAATTCCGGCAACCAACGCGGCCACCACATAGGCAGCCATGCGCGCGGCCCAGGCGGAGTAACCCAGATACGGAACCCGACTCTCGTTGGCCTTGAGCGCGACGATCACCCGGCCGAAAGGCGTCGACAGCAGATAAGCCACGGCGCCGTAGAGCAGACCGATTATGACGAACGTCAGGAGAAAGAAACCCAGCGGATCGTCGGCCGAAAACGAAACCGGGCCAAGCGGGATTTCGAGCACGGGCACGCCGATAAGCCCGTCCGAGGCGCCCAGCTCGCGGGTATTGTAGACCACCCGCGCCACGATCTGCGCCATGCCGAAGGTGATGAGCGCGAAATAGACGCCCCGGACCCGGTTGGCGATCAGCCCGCCGACGATACCCGCGACCAGGGCCGCGCCGGTGGCGGCGCCGATGGCGAGCCAGAAATCCGGCGCAGCGCGCAGCACCAGCGCTGATACATAGGCCCCGATCCCGAAATAGAGCGCCTGCCCGAGCGAGAGAAGCCCCGTGAAGCCCAGCAGGATATCGACCGACAGCGCGAGCCCGCCCAGGATCAGCGCCTCGGTGGCAAGCCGCAGGTAGAAGACATCGCCGGTAGCACTCGCCACCGCACCGAAGATCAGCCCGGCGGTCACCAGCGCCGCGAAAAGCCCGTGGTTGGCCTGCATCGAGATTTCCAGCCGGTCACGCATGGCCGAGCCTCCCGAACAATCCCTGCGGGCGGAACATCAGCACCAGCACCATGACGCCGAACACGATCGGATCCGCCCAGACCGGTGAAATGATCAGCGAGGCGATCGCCTGCACCTGCGTCAGCGCTATGCCTGCAATCACCACTCCCCAGATCGAGCCCATTCCACCTACGATCACGACGGTGAAGGCCATCAGGATGAAGTCTCGCCCCATGGTAGGGAAAACCGAATAGACCGGTGCGAGCAGCACGCCCGCCAGCCCGGCGAGCGCCACGCCGAAGGCGAAGGCCCCCGAGTAGACCCATCCGATCCGCACGCCCAGACTTGCGGCCATGTTGCTGTCATAGGCGGCCGCGCGCACCATCGCGCCCAGCCGGGTGCGATAGACCACCAACGCGACCGCCACGATCACCGCCGCCCCGATGGCGATCAGGAACAGCCGGTAGGTCGGGATCAGGACACCGAGAACCTCGGTCGCGCCGCGGATCGGGTTCTCGGGCCGATGGGTGTTCGGCCCGAAGATGATCTTCAGCAAATCCTCGAAGATCAGCGCCAGGCCGAAGGTCAGAAGCAATGTGGAGACATGGCGATCCGCCCCATGGTAGACGCGACGGATAAGGAACCGCTCGACCAGCACGCCGAGCGGTACCATGAGGACCGGAACCAGCACGATCAGCAGCCAGTAATTGACGCCGGCCAGCGCCAGTGCCAGCGCGCCGAAGGCTCCGATGGCGTAATATTCGCCGTGGCTCATGTTGATCACGTCGAGCAGTCCGAAGATGATCGTCAGTCCCAATGCCACAAGGATCACAGAGACCCCGAGCGCCAGACCGTTGAGCATCTGCGGTGCCAGAACAAACTGCAGGTAGTCCGTGACATGGGGCATCGGGGTCTCCGTTCCTGACTTTGCTACCGGATCAGAACCGCTCGCACGCGTCTGCCCCGATCGCGTCCTCACCGGCGATCCTGTCGGCGATGGTGAACTGTCCGCCGCGGACCTGCACCACATACATCGGCTGCACCGCCTGGTGATCGCCAGCCCGGATGGTCTTCACCCCTTGGGGCGTCTGCCATTCGAGGCCTTCCAGAGCCATGCGCACAGCCTCTGAGTCGGTGCTGCCCGCCTTTTCCACCGCGGCCTTGTAGGCGTAGATCAGCCCGTAGCTGTCGGCGCCGTAGAGGTCGGGATCCGCACCGTTGGCCGCCCGGAATTTCTCGACGAACTCCCGGTTCTCGGGGGAGTCGATCAGCGTCGAGTAGCCTACCCCGGTTATGAAACCTTCTGCCGCATCGCCGATGGCGCCGATATTCTGCGATGTCACCGTGCCCGAGGCACCCAGGATGGTGAGGTTCTGGCTCACCCCGAACTCGTCCATCTGGGTGAAGAGCCGCACGGTGTCGTTGCCCGCCACCGAGGTGTAGAGCACATCGGGTCGCGCGGCACGGAGCGCCCCGAAATACTGCGAATAGTCCTTGGAATCGAGCGGGGCAAAGACCTCGCCAACGGACTCGGCCCCGACGGCTTCGGCGTTGCTGCGGAAGGCCGCGACGGTGGATCGGCCCATCTCGTAATCCGGACCGAGGTAGTAGACCTTCGACCCGGGCTTCTGCTGCTTGAGCCAGGCAGCAAGCGCCGCCGACTGTTGCCCGGCGCGGGCGTTCACGCGAAAGACGTTGGGGGAGCATTTGTCGCCGGTGATCGAATCCGCGAAGGAGACGGTCGTCGCGATAAGCTTGCCGGCGCGCTCGGCCACCTGACCTACCGCCAGCGTGGCGCCCGAGTTGACCGTGCCGGTCAGGAAGTCGACATTCTCAACGGCAAACAGCTTCTCGGCCTTCTGCACGGCGACAGCAGGGTTGGCCTCGCTGTCCTCATAGATCAGTTCGATCTGCCGACCCGCTATCCCGCCCGCGGCGTTCACCTCTTTGGCGGCAAGTTCCAGCCCCCAGGTCACCTGCTGCGCGATGCCGGCATAGGTGCCCGAGATCGGGGTGACGACTCCGATGCGGATCGGCCCGTCCTGGGCCAGCGCCGTGGTTGCGAAGAGTGCCGCGAGAACGGTAGCCCCGGCGGCCTTGATTGCATGATGAGACATGGTTTTCCTCCCTCTATATGTCGCTTCAGTAGGTTCCGGCGATTGTCAGCGCCCCCGGAACACGGGCTTTCTCTTGTCGTGGAATGCGGTCACGCCTTCGGCGAAGTCCTCGGACTGTCGCAACCTGCTGTAGGCATGGCCTTCGAGTTCGATCCCCGTGGCAACGGTCGCGTTCTCGCTGTCGTTGATCAGCTTCTTTGCCGTGCGCTGCGCGAGAGGCGAGAATTCCACCAGTTCCGCCGCGAGAGCATGACGATCTCCTTGGTGCGGGCGATGCCCACGATCGCCTGCAACCGCGCGGAGCCGCCCGAGCCGGGGATCTGCCCCAGCTTCTGTTCAGGCAGGGCGTAACGGCAGCTCTCGGTGACGATGCGAAAGTCGCAGGCCAGCGAAATCTCGAAGCCCACGCCGAAGGTGTAGCCCTGATTGGCCGCAATCACCGGCTTGGAGCAGCGCGCTGGCGCCGCGATGTTGTCCGCCAGATGTGAAACATGCTCGGGTGACGCTTCCAGAAAGCCCCGGATGTAGCCACCCGAGGAAAAGTTCTCGCCCGCGCCGCGCAGCACGATCACCCGCACCCGGTCGTCGGCGTCGAGCGCCTCGAAGGCCAGGCGCAACTGGTCGCGCTGCGGCATCGAGACCACGTTCATCGGCGGGCGGTCGAGCACGATGTCGCCGCGCTGCGCAGCAGCGTCGATCTCGATGCGAAAGCCGTCAATCTCAGCCAGTCGGGGATCTCTGATGGTCTCCATGGTCATTGCGCCAGTGTCTCCTTGTGCAACTCGGGGGATCAAAGTTGAGTCGGCGCGCCCTCGAGCGTGTACTCGCCAGCGACCAA